>NZ_JBBNAH010000322.1:0-7100 GCF_037994325.1 Pseudomonas sp. | reverse complement strand
GGCTACAAGATTCCTGGCGGCACGCCGTCGAGCCCGAATGTGGCGCAAATGCTCGCCATCGCCCCGTCGGTACTGCGGGATAAAACCAAGGGCTGCTTCCCGGCGCCGGAGAAAATCATGTGTGCCGCGGTGGAAGGCGCACAGGTGGATTTCGACACCGCGCAATTGATTGAAGCGCGCTACTTCACCGAGCTGACCACCGGCCAGGTGGCGAAAAATATGATTGGCACCTTCTGGTTCCAACTCAACGAAATCAACGCCGGTGGCTCGCGGCCGAAAGACCAACCGACCTATGAAACCAAGAAAGTCGGGGTGCTTGGCGCCGGCATGATGGGCGCAGGCATTGCCTATGTCTCGGCCGTGGCCGGTATCGAGGTGGTGCTTAAAGACATCTCGGTGGAAGCGGCAGAGAAGGGCAAAAGCTACTCCGCGACCTTGCTCGACAAGAAGGTCAGCCGTGGCCAACTCACTGCAGAAAAACGCGATGCCGTGTTGGCCCGTATCAAAGCCACCGCCGATGAGGTCGACTTCGCCGGTTGCGACCTGATTATCGAAGCGGTGTTTGAAGACCGCGAGCTTAAAGCCAAGGTCACCGCCGCTGCCGAGCGCCATGCCTTAAGCGACGCGGTGATTGCCTCCAACACCTCGACCTTGCCGATCACCGGCCTGGCCAAGGCGGTGGAAAAACAGGACAAATTTATTGGCCTGCATTTCTTCAGCCCCGTGGACAAAATGCCCTTGGTGGAAATCATCAAAGGTGCGCACACCAGCGACGAAACCCTGGCCCGTGGTTTCGACTACGTGATGCAGATTAAAAAGACCCCGATTGTGGTCACCGACAGCCGTGGCTTCTTTACCTCGCGGGTGTTCGGCACCTTTACCAACGAAGGCCTGGCCATGTTGGGCGAAGGCGTAAACGCCGCGATGATCGAAACCGAAGCGCGTAAAGCCGGCATGCCCACTGGGCCGTTGGCGATCAGCGACGAAGTGTCGATGAGCCTGATGAACCATATCCGCCAGCAAACCGCGAAAGACCTGGCCGCCGAAGGCAAGCAAATTCCCGAGCACCCGGCGTTCGCGGTGGTCGACCTGATGCTTAACGAATACAAACGTCCGGGCAAAGCGGCCGGTGGTGGCTTCTACGAATACCCGGCTGGCGGCAAGAAATTTCTCTGGCCGGAACTGAAAAGCCGCTTTGAAAAGCCTGACGCGCGAATTTCCCAGGAAGATGTGCGCGACCGCATTCTGTTTATTCAGGCGATCGAGACGGTGCGCTGTGTGGAAGAGGGCGTGTTGCTGTCCACCGCTGACGCCAATATCGGCTCCATCTTCGGCATTGGCTTTGCCGCCTGGACCGGTGGCGCGCTGCAGTTTATTAACCAGTACGGGTTAAAAGACTTCGTCGCGCGGGCGCAGTACCTGGCCGAGCAGTATGGCGAGCGTTTCTTGCCGCCAGCGTTGTTGCTGGAGAAGGCGGCGAAAGGCCAGGGGTTCTAGCCAGCCGTCCACACCCTTTGGTGCGCACAGCACGTAGGTTGCTGTGCGCACCATGGTGATCGCCGGGGTATTGCCAAGGTGCGCATACCCAGCGGGCGGCGATGGCTCAGTACACCCACACCTCAACCCGGCGGTTTTTGATCCGGCCGTTTTCGGCGCTGTTGGCCGCGACCGGCAGCTCGTCGCCGAGGCCGTCGATGTCGCGGAACATCACACCTTCTTTGGCCAGTTCACGGCGCACGGTCATGGCCCGTAGTTTCGACAGCAACGCCGCACGCGCCGGGTCGGCTTTGGGGTCGCCAAAGCCCAACAGCACTACCTGGCGGTTGAGTTTGTTGTGGTCTTTGAGGTAGTCCAATACGCGCTGCAGGTCATAGTGGGATTTGTTGTCCAGCGCGGCGCTGCCTTCTTTAAAACGGAAGTTCACCGACAGACGCTGCGCGTCGCGCGCCAGGTCTTGGTAGCTCTTGGGCATGTCGTTGCTGGGCGCCACTTTGATCGCTTGTACGGTCTGCGCGATAAAGCCGGTTTTGGCGACGATGGCTTGGCCTTCGGGGCTCTGGGCGAATTTCACCAGGGCGTCGGCCCAGGCATTTTTTGCCTGTGGCGGCAGGTAGAAAAACAGCCGGCGTGACAGCGGGTAGTCTTCGGTGGCGATCAGGCTGGTGGATGGCGGCATGGCTTGCGAGTCGCCATCGGCAATCGCCACGGCCTTGGCCTGACGGATATAGGGCAGGCCGATAAAACCGATGCCGGCCGGGTCTTGCGCCACTTCATCGGAAAGCTGTTCGCTGGACTCAAAACGCTTGGCGCCAGCGCCGAGGGTTTTGCCGTGGCTGCTGAGGACCAGTTCCTTAAAGGTGTCGTAGGTGCCGGAGTTATCGTCGCGGGCGTACAGGTGAATGGGGCCACCTTTGCCGCCAACGGCTTCCCAGGTTTTTGCCTCGCCGGAAAAGATTTGCGCCAGTTGTTCGGTGCTCAAGGCGCTGAGCGGGTTGCTGGGGTGGAGAATGATCGCCAGGCCGTCGATGGCGATGATTTGCTCGGCACCACGGCCTTTTAAATCACCCAGCGCGTTAAGGTCTTGGTACTCGCTGTCTTTGATTGGGCGCGAGGAGGCGGCCAGTTCGGCGCTGCCGTCTTTTAAGGCGACAAAGCCGGTGCCCGAGCCATGGGCGGCAACGATGATGACCACGTTGCGGCCCTGGGCGTTCTGGCCGATCAGGCGCTGTTCGTTGTCGTTGCCGGTGGGTTCCATGCGGATGTTTTTCAGGCCCTGTTGCTCGAACAGGCCTTTAACCAATGCTGGGCCAAGTTTGGCGCCGATGGTGTTGGAGCCTTGAATGCGCAACGCCGGGGCGTCGCCCGCTGGCGCCGGCAGGGCGGCAAATACCGACCAAGGCAGGGCGTAGCAGATAAACCCCAGAACCAAAAAGGTGACAGTGCGAATCCAAGTATCGCGTTCGGTTACAGCCAGGGCGCGCGGCATGCGGCAGGACCTTATTCTAGAGCGGTGGAAAGTGCCCGGAGAATAAGTCGGGAAGATTGCAGGAAGGTTACAGCGGGGGCGTAAGACGCTGCGGCCCGAGGTTTTAAATCCGGGCCGCAACGGGCGATCAGAACGACTTGCTGACGCTGGCGACTACGGTAGCACCGCAGGTGTCGGTAAAGCCGTAATTGCTCGCGCATTGGCCGTTGGAGAGGTCGGTGTCGATATAGCTCAGGCCCCAGGTGACCTCGAACAGGTCATAGCTGAGCTTGGCCTCCCACTCGCGGTAGGAATCGGTGCCGTTGCCGGCTTGCGACCAGAACAGCGGGTCTTTGAAATCCATACGGCCGTAGCGCAGTTTCAGGCCGATATCGGCGGGCAGGGTGGTTTCGTAGCCTAAGTAGCTGTAGAGCGTGTCTTGATCTTTACCGAACACAGTCGGCGCATCGCTGGAGTAGTAGGCGGCCGCTTTAAACCCGTAAGCGCTGAGGATGCTGTAGACCTCACTTTGGTTGAACTGGCCTTCTTTGGGGTAGGCGTACTTGATGTAGCCGGTGTCCAGGCTGATGTCATCGTTGGCCTGCCAGAACCAGCCGGCGTAGTAGTCCACTTCCTGGCGGGTTTTCAGACCAAAGCCGAAGTCGACGTTTGAAGTCCAGGCGCCGGCATACAAGCCGCTGCTGTGTAGCAGGGTGACGCCGACTTGGGCGGTGGGGTCGTTCTGCGTTTGTGAGATACCACGGGTGCGGTAGTCACTGGCCAGGGTGAGGTCGACCTGCACGGCGAAGTCGTCGTTCAGCGGTATGGCGGCCTGGCCGGCGAGCGGAAACAGGGTGAGGCCTGCGAGTAAGAGGTGCTTCATGCGGTGGTCCCTATGTTGTGGTTGTTATGGACAGTGCGAGGTCAAGGCTTCGCCGCAGACCTGGATGCAACAGGTCTGGGCCAAGCAGGGGTGACGTTTCTTGTTAGGTCGGTGCACCTGGGTCCCCGCCTGCGCGGGGACGACGGAGGTTTTCAAAACCATCGTCTTTCCCGCGCAGGCGGCGGTCCGACGTTTCGGGACCCAGAATCGTGAGACGAACGCGGTGCTAGAGGGCTGCCGGCGCGTACACCTGCTTCCCGGCAAAGTAGGTATTCAGCACTTGGGTTTCCCCCAAGCTTTTCGCATCGACGCTGAACACATCACGGTCAACGATGATGAAGTCCGCCGCCTTGCCGGCTTTCAGTGAGCCGATCTGTTGTTCCAGGCCGATGGTTCGCGCGGCGTTGAGGGTGTAGGCGTAGAACATGGTGTCGCGGTCGATGCGTTCGTCAGCGTTGAGCACGCCTTTGGGGCCTTCACGGCTGATGGCCTGGGCAATCGCCAACCACGGGCTGGGGCTGGACACCGGCCAGTCGCTGGCGCCGGCAATAGTGGCGCCTTGTTTCAGCAGCGAATGCGCCGGGTATTGGTAGCGGAAGGCAAAGGCGCTGACGTAGGGCTTGACCATATCCAGGGTGTATTCATCGCCGCTGGCCCACAGCAGTTGCATGGCGGCGATAACGTTTAGCGGTTTAAAACGGGCGAATTCCTTGGGGTTTACCAACTGCAGGTGGGTGATGGAGTGGGTGATGCCGCTGTTGCGGTCTTTGCGTGCCTGCTCGATGCCGTTGAGTGATTCGCGCACGGCGCGGTCGCCGATGGCGTGGATATGCACCAGCCAACCACGGGCGTCGATGGCGCTGACCAGTTCGCCGAAGTGTGTGGGGTCGATCAGCAGTTCGCCGCGTTTGCTGGAGTTGGTGTAAGGGTCGATCAGCGCGGCACTTTGTGCCGGGTACTCAAGCACGCCGTCGGCGAAGATTTTGATGCCCGGCAAGGTCAGGTTGGCGATGCCGCTGAACTGCTCGCGCACGTTACCCAGCACATCCAAGTCGCTTGGCCGGCTCTTGCTGTTGGCCACCAATAACGCGGCAACGTGGGCGGTGAGTTGGCCTTTTTCCGCCAGGGTTTTGTACACCGGCAAAATGCCCACGGATTTCTCGGTGGGCTTCATGGCAAATACGGCTTCACCCGGCGCAGCGTTGGCGGCGGGGTCCATCCAGGCGGTGATGCCTAAGCTGTTGTTGAACTTCACCGCGGCCTGGCCGGCCTTGAGCAATACCGCTGCGCTGGGTGGCGGCAGGGCGGCGGCGGCGCGGTCCCAGCCAGCGTCGACAAGAAAGCCATTGGGCTCGCCGTTGGCCAATTTGCCGATGGTGTCGGCTTCGGCGGCGGGCAGGTTTTTGATCAGCGTGGCGTCAATGCCGGCACGCTTGAGCATGGCGTTGTTGATCCAGCCGGTGTGGTGGTCGCTGCCCATAAAGGCGATGGGTACGTTGGCCCATTCGCCGTTGTTAAACAGCTTGCCTAGGCCCTCGGCTTGCGCCCAATACGCTGAGTTCATGCCGGCAACGGTCAGCACCTCGCCATGCCCGGCGCTGCCATCGTCGCGCCAACCGCGCAGGCGTTTTTGCAGTTCTTCCAGGGCTACCACTTCATCACCCATGTTGGCCGAGGCCATTTCCAGGCCGCCGAAAATGGCGTGGGAATGGGCGTCGATCATGCCGGGCAATAGGGTTTTGCCGCCGAGGTCGATCAGTTGTGTGTGGGCGTCGGCCAGGGCTTTTACCTCGCTATCGCTGCCTACCTTCAGCACCTTGCCGTTCTCGACCGCGAGCGCTTGTGCCTTGGGCTGGCTGCTTTCGGCGGTAAACACCTTGCCGTTAAATAACACCAGGTCGGCAGCGGCCATCGATTCCATCGAGGAAAAAGCCACCGCTAGCGCCAACAGGTTCGGAATGAACCTTTTCATGGAAAACCCCTTGTATTTATTGGTCTGCTGGCGAGACTAGCGGCTGCGCTTGCCTGGCAGAACGCCTGCCAGGAGCAAAACCCTTTTGCCTGATGGGAAAAACTGCAATGGATAAACTCAGCGCTCTGGGCATGTTTGTCGCCACTGCCGAGCACGGCAGTTTTAGCCGTGCGGCCGAGCAATTGGGCAAAACGCCCTCAGCGCTGACCAAGGCGGTTAGCCACTTGGAGGCTGAGTTAGGCAGCCGCCTGTTTGAGCGCAGCACCCGGCGCACGGTGCTGACCGAGGCTGGGCGTTTGTACTTGGAAACGGCGCGCCAGGTGCTGCAGCGTTTGCATGAGGTGGGTGAAGAAATTGGCCAGTTGCAACATGGCCTGCACGGCAACCTGCGGATTACCGCGCCGCTGGCGTTTGGCCGGGCGTTTCTGGATGAGGTGTGCGCAGGCTTTCTGGCCGAGTACCCGCAACTGACCGTGCATATCGACCTGTGCGATGCCTTTGTCGATCTGGTCGAAAGCGGTTATGACCTGGCGCTGCGAGAAGGCCCCAGTGATTTACCTGGGCTGATCGCTCGCCGTGTGGGACGTAACCGCATTTTTATCTGTGCCAGCCCGGCGTACTTAGCGCGCAATCCGGAGCCACTGACGCCGTACAACCTCAACCGCCACGACTGGTTGGTGTATCAGCATTCGGCGCTGGATAAACACCTGTGGTTTGTCGAGCGCGATGGCCAACGTTTTACCCTCGACCATCCGCAAAAAGCCCGCTTGCGCAGCGATAACTACGATCTGTTGTTGGCGGCCGCGTTAGCCGGCACCGGGTTGCTGCATACGCCCGAGTGGAGCGTGGGCCCATACGTGGCTGACGGCCGTTTGCAGCGGGTGCTGGCGGATTACGAGATCGACCCGGATGCCTTCGGCCCGAATATTTTGGCCGTGTACCCGAGCCATCGCCGCGCCACCGGCAAGGTGCAGGCCTTTATTGATTTTCTGGCTGCATTTCTTGCCAAGCGGGGGCTGGACGGGGCGCTTTAGAAGAAGCGGGTAACGCTGACCTTGGCGTTGCGGCCTTGGCTGCGCACGCTGTCGCCGCTGAGTTGCGGTATGTAGTCTTTGTTAAACAGGTTGTCGATGGTCAGGTTCACTTCCGTGCCTTTCAAGCCTTGCTGGCGAGGCTTCCAACTGGCGAACAAACCGAACACCGCGTAGTTGTCGTTTTTCGCTTCGTCGTAGGGGTAGTCGCTGGCCCAATCGAGGCTGGGGTAGCGGTCGGTCTTGAGC
>NZ_JBBNAH010000321.1:0-3707 GCF_037994325.1 Pseudomonas sp. | reverse complement strand
AGTTTTTCCACGCCGTCTTTCACCGCAAACACATCGGCCCGGCACACCGCCTGGCGTTGCCCGGCCTTTAGCACTTCGCTGCGGCAGATCAGTTTTTCGCCAATTGCCGGAGCCAACAGATTGAGTTTGTATTCGCTGGTCACCACGTCACCGACCATGGAGGCGGCTGCCCAGGCGCAGCCACTGTCGACCATAAAGCCGACCACGGCGCCATGGATATAGCCGTGGTGCTGGCACAGGTCGGGGCGGCTGAGCACTTGCAGGCTGACTTTGCCGGGTTCGAAGTCCAACAGTTCGGCGCCCAACATCTGCGCAAAAGTGGAGTGTTCCAGGGCGTGTTCCAGACGTTCACGGCTGATGCCGGCAGGTGCGTTCATGGTGGTGTTACTCAACGTGGGTTCGTGCAGAGCATTGACCCACTTACGCCCGGTAACAACGTGCATCAGAGGCTGTGATGGTTGTGCATCAATTGCAGGCCATTGGCCAACCTTGACTTGCCGGGGCGCGTTCCTTAGCGTGCCGCATCAGTTTCCAGAGTGCAGGATTTGCCCATGACCGCAGACGACAAGATCAAGCTTGAGGCCGGCTGGAAAGCCGCCCTGCGTGAAGAGTTTGATAAGCCTTATATGAAGGCTCTGAGCGAGTTTCTGCGCAGCGAAAAGGCTGCCGGCAAAGTGATTTTTCCGCCCGGTCCGATGATCTTCAACGCCCTCAACTCGACGCCGCTGGACCAGGTGAAAGTGGTGATCATCGGCCAGGACCCTTACCACGGCCCCGGCCAAGCCCATGGCCTGTGCTTTTCGGTGCAGCCCGGCGTACCAACGCCACCGTCGTTGCAGAACATCTACAAAGAGCTCAAGCGCGACCTGAATATCGACATCGCCCCCCACGGCTACCTGCAAAGCTGGGCCGAGCAGGGCGTGTTGCTGCTTAACACCTCGCTTACCGTGGAGCAGGCCAATGCCGGTTCCCACGCGAAAAAAGGCTGGCAGCCGTTTACCGATAAGGTCATCGAAGTGGTTAACGCGCGGCCGGGCAATCTGGTGTTTCTGCTCTGGGGCGCCCATGCGCAAAGCAAGGTGCCCTTGATCGACACCACTCGCCACCTAGTGCTGAAATCGGTGCATCCGTCGCCGTTGTCGGCACACCGCGGGTTTATCGGCAATGGCCATTTCAGCCGCGCCAATCAATACCTGAAAGAGCGCGGCTTACCGCCAATCGAGTGGAAGTTGCCGCCGCTCTGAGCCCGATTGGCTCTTTATGCCGTAGGGTGTGCTATGCGCACCATGCCGATACCGGAGAAATCGCTAGGTGCGCACAGCACACCCTACGGGCATGTCATATCTGCCAGCTGTTTACGCATCCCTTCCAGGCGCTCTTGCAGGCGTTCGCGCTGCTTGGCGTCGGCACTTGATACCAAGTCGGCAAACAGTCCGCTTAGCGCCAGCTGCGCGGCGTCAAACTGCTGCTGATAGTCAGGTGTCCAGTAGCTCATTCGCTCTTGCAGCAAGCGTTTCATCTGTGTGGAGAACTGCTCGCCTTTGCGCTCGTTGATCGCCGCTAGAAACGCTTGCTGCCAGCGCTGGTTGTTGTCCAGCCAGCCCCGGTTGTAATCGCCAAGTTGCTGCGCCCACGTCTTGATTCGCGCCTTTTGCTCGGGATGTAAACGGCCAAACCACGGTTTCACCCGCTCCTCCATACGCTCAGCCCGATCGGCAATCTGTTCGTCGAGGGGCAGCTCCAGATAGTCCTCGCGCTGTTCTTTGTTTTGCTTGGCCAGGTTTTTTTCAAGCTCCTGCACCTGTGCCGGGCTCATGCCTTGGAGCAGCTCGGTAAGGTCCGGGGTGACCTGCACCACGATGGCATCCACCGCATGGCGAAATTCGCTGAATTGCGCTTGGAATTGTGCCGCCTCTGGTTTGGCTTCGCCCGCTAGCTTGGCACTACGTTGCAGCCAGTCGGCATAGCGCGGCAGTTGGGTTTGGCAGTGCCAGGCAATGTGCTGGGTGAGGCGCGGCTTCAGCCAGGCCTTTTGCTCGCCGGTGAGGCTGACGTAGTTGTCCATCGACCAGGGAATTAACAGGTCGAGATTGCGGTAACCCAGCTCCAGGCGGCTGCAAGAGGTCAGGGCGATAAGGCTGGTGATCAGCAGCAACGCGCGTAATCGCTTGGCCATGGGCTACTCCAGCTGAGATGACTGAAGGATAGACCGGAGCCTAAGGCAGAAGTGCGGCGCACCTGGGTCCCCGCTTGCGCGGGGATGACGGAGGTTTTGATGCAGACTCCCGCCATCCTCTGCTGGGGTGGTGGTGCGCTGTATCAGGTTCCGGAGTCTCGCGCCCACCGCCGATAGATCGGTTCAGCGAGGAACAACACTAACAACAAGCGCAGCACCTGCATCGCCGTCACCAGCGGCACCGACAGTTGCAAGGTTTCCGCCGTCAGGCTCATTTCGGCAATGCCGCCGGGCATCATGCCCAGGGTCAGCGAGCGGATGTCCAGGCTGGTCATCCAGCCCAGCCCCAATGCACACAGCGCGGCAGCGCCAATCATCAAGGCGGTGCCCAACAGCGTGCGGGCGAGGAAGGAGGGCGCGCGGCGAAAAAAGGCGCGGTCGAAGTGACAGCCCAGGCCGCTGCCGATCAATAGCTGGCCGACCTGACTGGCGCCGTGGGGCAGGCCCAGTTGCAGATCAAATATCACGCTCGCCCCAGCGCTGACCAGCAGCGGCCCAAACAACCAAGGGTTGGGTTGCTGCAAGCGCTGCCAGAGCAAGGCCAACAAGCCGCCTAATGGCACCAGTAGCGCCAGCCACAACCAGTCGACGGGCGCCGAATGGGTGAGCAGCGGCCCATCGCCAAGCAAAAACTTAAACGCGGCCGGCACACATAACACCACCGCTACTACGCGCAAACTTTGCCCGGCGGCGACGCGGCTGGTGACTGCGCCATTGCGCAACCCCAGGTTGACCATCTCGCCGGAGCCACCGGGCATGCTGGAAAAGAATGCGGTGGCCTTGTCCTCGCCAGTACGGCGCAACACCCACACCGCAATGGCGCTGGAGCCAGTGGTCACCAGGGCGCCAAACAGGATCAGCCAAAAGTGCGCCGTCACCTGCTCAACAACTGCGGGGGAGAAGTGCAGGCCAATACCGATGCCAATAATCCACTGCCCGGCTTTGCGCCCGCCCGGCAGGTCGCGAATGGCCCAGGGCGTGGCGCAGCGAAACAGGATGACCGCCACCAAGGCGCCGATCATCCACGGCAGCGGCCAGTGCGCCAGGCTGGCGAGTACGCCACCCACGGCGCCCATCAACGGCGTTGGCCACCACAAGCGCCAGCCTTTAAGCATTGGCCAGGGCCCGGCGCTGCTTGGCGCGGCGGCGCCAGATACGCACGATCGGCAAGGCCAGCATTACTAGCACCAGGGCCCACACACCCATGGTGATCGGGCTGCCCCACAAAATGCCCAGCTCGCCATTGGAGATCGACAACGCCCGGCGCAGGTTCTGCTCCATCAAACCGCCCAAAATAAAGCCAAGCAGCAGCGGCGACAGCGGGAAATCCAGCTTGCGCAGGATGTAGCCAAAGATGCCGATGATCACCATCAGGAACAGGTCAAAGGTGGTGGCATGCACCGCATACACGCCGATGGAGGTGATGATGGCGATGATTGGCACCAACACCCAGTTCGGCACATTCAAGATG
>NZ_JBBNAH010000320.1:0-4199 GCF_037994325.1 Pseudomonas sp. | reverse complement strand
AACACTTCGACGCCGACTACCTCTCCTCCTTTTCCTGGGGCGGCGTGGCCTCGCTACTGGCCCTGGCACAACGGCCACGGCGCATCGAAAAAGCCGTGATCAACTCCTTCTCGCCGCTGCTCAACGAACCGATGCTCGACTACCTGGAAAAGGGCCTGTACTACCTACACACCATGGACCGCGACAACATGGGCCACCTGGTCAACAACACCATCGGCAAACACCTGCCGTCGCTATTCAAACGCTACAACCACCGCCACATCAGCAACCTTCACGACCACGAATACCGGCAAATGCATGCGCACATCCACAAAGTGCTGCACCTCGACACCCACTGCCACATGGCCTGCCTGCACAGCATCAACACGCCGTTACTGTTCATCAACGGCGAACACGACGAATACACCACCGCCGCCGACGCGCGCCTCTTCGGCAACCACCTCAACGACTGCCAATTCACCACCGTCAGCAATGCCGGGCACTTCCTCGACATGGAACACAAAGGCGCCTGGCAACAAACCCAACACGCCATGCTCGGCTTTCTACAAAGCGGCAATGCACAGCGTCGACCCATACACGAAGCAACCACCGCCATCGCCGTATGACCCATCCGAAAAACCCCGCCTGCAGCGAAAACATCACCCTGATTCACACTGCAGGCTTCATTTCTCAAGCGTCTTCTGGTACAAAGTCCCCCGCAAAAGCGGGTGTCGTATAATGGCATTACTCCAGCTTCCCAAGCTGATAACGAGGGTTCGATTCCCTTCACCCGCTCCAGAATTTGAAATACCAAAAAGCCCCGCAGTTGCGGGGCTTTTTTATGGCCACGGTGATTAGCCAAACCGCAAAACAAAGCCCACTCCCGTTCAAGGATCAGAACACACAATGCGAGCATGGAATTTAATCATCACCAGCGTAGTCGGCGCCTTCGCCCTATTGCTGTTGGTCGTTGCCCTTCCCACCTATGGCGCGCGGCCACTGGCCCACTGGGCGCTGAATGTGGGGGCTTACACCACAGTGTTAACAACGACATTTATCTATTTGCTGCTGCAACTGCGCACCCCGGAATTTCCCAGCAAACGCCAGGTCATCATTCTGCTTACCTACTTGCCTGTCACTATCCTGAGTGCCATCGGTGGCGCATTCTGGGGCGTAGTTGGGCATGCGATGGAAACTCAACACCTTAACTTCGCGGTGGCTCTCCCCTACGCCGCTATCCCGCTGCTCACGTTCTACTCGCTGGCGTTGCTGACCACGCTGTTCACGTTCCTCTACGTAAGACGCATGCCGAACAGACAGAGCAGCAATGCATAAAAGACCTACCCCGCTTTGATAACGAGTGCTCCCATGTCCGATCAGCGCATCCGCCCTCTCGCACTTTGCATCTTTCATCACCAAGGCAAAATTCTGCTGCACCAATTCGACGATCCGGTTACCCAGTCGACGGTCTTTCGCCCTGTTGGTGGAGGCATTGAGTTCGGTGAAACAAGTCACGACGCCATCGTCCGGGAAGTACAAGAAGAACTGGGGCAGACCATGAGCAACGTTCGGCTGCTGGGCACGCTGGAAAACATCTTCACCTATGCCGGCAAACCGGGGCACGAGATTGTGCAGATCTACGATGCATGCTTTAACAACGCGCAGCTCTATGAGCAGCCCTGGCTGGAAGGCAGCGAAAGCGATGGAGTTCCTTTTCGCGTTCAATGGCGCCCACTCGCAAGCTTTACTCGGGAGTCATCGTTAGTGCCTGAAGGCCTCTACGATCTGCTCCAGGCCGCGAAGTTGGAGTGAACAGATATCCCTAGATGAACGTATCCAAATTGCTTTGCAAACGATCAAGGAGAAGATCCATTGGCTATCCAGGGATTAACGCCTCATCGGAGCGCCATAAACCTCCCCCCCGCTCCCGCTTGCCAACCGCAATCACCTCAACCACAACGTCAGTGTCATAAACCTGGTAGACCAAGCGATATCCAGACGCGCGAAGCTTGATCTTGTAGCGATCTTTATTTTCCTGGCCGCTGAGTTTGTCCCTTTCAACCCGCGGGTTATCGAGGCGTTCTGCTAGTTTTTTGCGCAGTTGTTCTTTTACTGGCCCGATCAAGGCATCCCACTCTTTCAACGCAGACACTTTGAATTTCAACGCGTAGCGCGTGCATGTTTCAGCGGGTGTTGAGCTCATCGAGAGTGACCTGAATTGAAGGCTCGTTCTTACGCTCCTCTGCGAGCCGTCCCAGGTAGATATCGTCGAGCAGTTCGACCATGCGCTCATATTCTTGCGCGGGCACCGCGTAAAAAACCGGTGCGTTACGGTTAAGAATCGCCACCGCGCGGCCTTTACCCGCGCCTACCGTACCCATGGGGTCTTTCTTTAGCTCAGTGATGGAGGCCGAGACGTTGGCCAAGATTGCGTGTGCCATGTTTGCTTCTCCTCGCAGGCGTATGCGGCATGCTCCTCGAAGGCCGAACCATTATGCCGGGGCCATCGAGCGCACCCTGCGCAATTGTAGGAACGACAAGAGCGTAGAGCGGCAGACTAGCACGCTTAAAAGCACTATTAAACGCACCATAATTCGCCCTCCGGCAACTGAATCTGAGTCAGTGACCGCCTCTGCGGCCCGTCAGATATCTGGATAGGGTGGCTGAAGGAAAGGCGGGGGGTGTCCTTGGCTTTTATGAACTACGGCTTTTGGTTCTTGGAGGCTTTGGGTGTTTCACCCCATTCAACTTAGCCATCCGCCAGAGCCCTTGCGCGGTGCTTCCAGCGTATCTGCCGCACCTAGCTGCCACCTTGTGTCGTCACTGCATCTGTGACCCACTGTAGCGCTACACACGCGTCTGGAACCTACTGAAAACCGCTATCGGCCGGAACGATAAGCGCAACAGCAACTCACCGTTAGAAGGTCACGGTCATGTCCTATCAATGCAGTAAGTGCAATTCAGACATGGAAGAGGGTTTTTTGCTGGAAATGGGCGATGCCAACAACATGTCATCGCAGACGTGGGTTGCAGGTAAGCTCGAAAAAAGCTTTTTCATGGGGGTGAAACTTAAAGGCAAAGCACTTTATGACGTAAAGACGTTTCGCTGCACTGCATGCGGTTACCTCGACTCTTACGCAGTGGAGAAGCGATAAGCCTGGCGGGCAATAGCCCCACCTAAAGGCTTAGTGGTCTGGTGCAAAAGTACTATGACGCTCCAGGTGAAAACGTCGAATGATAGGACGCGCCCTCTTTATGTTGGGCTGCCAACTCGATGCCTATCACTACAACAACAGGACCTGACGCAGTATGAATACCACGTCATTGCAGGTTCGTTTCCTCAGCCGCGCAGGCACCTGCGTGTTTCATTTCCGCCCAACTCAAGACAACCCGGGTTTGCGTCAGCACTGGCATGCGCCGTCGCAGCAAAAACAAGCGCGACGCTGCTAACGGCTAACGATGCCCATGGGCAGTAAAAGACTGACTTCGCGTCAGCGTGCCTAATCGCGTAGCCATGCGGCATAAACCTAAACCCTTGAGGGAATACGCTATGAAGCCCTTTCGCTTGTTCAGCAAGGCATCGTCGCCACGCAGTCCGGTCAGCGTGGTGTGTTCATCGTCAGATCTTGAGACCAAACTGCAAGCGCAGACGATAGACCCGGTGTTTATCACCGGTTTTGTCTCGCCACACTTAGACCTGGATGCCGTCGCCCGCCGTATTCGCCAGCGTTACGCCCAGTGCACGTTAAGCCTGTGCACCACCTCGGGTGAGTTGTACAACGATGAAAAACAGCTCTATTGCGATACCGGCGACAGGTGGGACCGT
Source organism: Pseudomonas sp. (assembly GCF_037994325.1). Taxonomy (GTDB): domain Bacteria; phylum Pseudomonadota; class Gammaproteobacteria; order Pseudomonadales; family Pseudomonadaceae; genus Aquipseudomonas. Next base: position 394 of record NZ_JBBNAH010000320.1, on the reverse strand, counting down.
ATTGTGCTGCAGCTATTTGATCGCAGCGTTATCGCTTCCGCAGAAATCGCCATGGTGCCGTTGGAGTCTGCGGACATTCGCGGCGCCGGCAAACGGGCGAGCATGCGCGAGCGGATTTCGCGTTTGGTGGATAACCTCAAGGCTGTGCAGGTGCGTACCGCCATTGATCAGCGCGACACCCTGGCCTATGTGTTGTTTGACGGGCTGTCAGCTTCCGAGTCGTTTTTTATGGAGGCGCTGTACGAATCCGGGCGCTTTCCCTGCCTGTTTGTCGGGGGTTCGGCCGGTGGCAAGGGCGACTTCCAAAAAACCTTGATTCACGACGGCTCGCGCAGCTACGAAAACCACGCTCAGATCGTATTTCTCAAGTGCGCGCCGCACATCCGCTTTGGTG
>NZ_JBBNAH010000319.1:0-5081 GCF_037994325.1 Pseudomonas sp. | reverse complement strand
GCGCAGCAGCGACCCCGCCGTGGTGGCGGTTGAGGCGGGCACCGGTACCGGTAAAACCGTGGCCTATAGCCTGGCCACCATTCCCTTGGCCAAAGCCGCCGGTAAACGCCTGGTCATCGCCACCGCCACCGTGGCCTTGCAAGAGCAGATCGTGTTTAAAGATCTGCCCGAGGTCATGCGCAACAGTGGCCTTAGCTTTACCTTTGCCCTAGCCAAGGGCCGTGGCCGCTACCTGTGTTTGTCCAAGCTGGACATCCTCATGCAAGAAGGCGAGTCGCAAAACGCCACTGCCGCCTTGTTTGAAGAGGAAGGCTTCAAGATTGAAGTCGACCAAGGCAACCAAAAGCTCTACACGCAAATGGTCGAAAAGCTCGCCGGCAACAAATGGGACGGTGACCGCGACAGCTGGTCCGAGGCCCTGGAAGATGCCGATTGGGCGCGCCTGACCACCGACCACAGCCAGTGCACCAACCGTCATTGCCCGAACTTTCAACAGTGCGCCTTCTATAAGGCCCGTGAAGGCATGGGCAAGGTCGACGTTATCGTCACCAACCACGACATGGTGCTTGCCGACCTGGCCCTGGGCGGCGGTGCGGTGCTGCCTGACCCACGCGATACCCTGTATGTGTTCGACGAAGGCCATCACCTGCCAGACAAGGCCATCGGCCATTTTGCCCATTACACGCGGCTGCGTTCCACCGCCGATTGGCTGGAGCTGACGGCGAAAAACCTCACCAAGCTCTTGGCGCAAAATCCGCTGCCCGGTGATCTCGGCCGGTTGATTGAGCAGGTGCCGATTCTGGCGCGGGAAATCCGCACCAATCAGCAGTTTATGTTTAACGCCTGCGAGCAACTGGCGGACTTCAAAGCCGGTGAAGACATGGAAGGCCGCGAACGCCCGCGTCACCGCTTTGTCGGCGGCGTAGTGCCTGAACACCTGACCGAGATGGGCCTGGAACTAAAGAAAGGCTTCTCGCGCCTGACCGACCTGTTTACTGGCCTGACTGAGCTACTGAAAAAATCCATGGATGGCGAAGCCGCCATCGGCATTGCCAGCCACCAAGCCGAAGAGTGGTACCCGCTGTTTGGTAGCCTGCTGGCCCGTGCGCAAAACAACTGGGAACTGTGGTTGGCCTTTACCGCCGAAGACCCCGAGGAAAGCCCGCCCATGGCGCGTTGGCTGACCCTGGCCGAAGGCGGCGCGATGTTTGACATTGAAGTCAACGCTAGCCCGATTCTTGCCGCCGAAACCCTGCGCCGCAGTTTGTGGAATGTCGCCTACGGCTGCCTGGTGACGTCCGCCACCCTGACGGCGCTAGGCACCTTCGACCGTTTCCGTATGCGCGCCGGGCTGCCGAAAGTGGCGGTTACCGCCATTGTGCCGAGCCCGTTCCACCATGCCGACGCCGGTGTGCTGCGCGTGCCGGACCTCAAGGCCGACCCGCGTGACGCCGCAGCCCACACAGCGGCCATCGTCCGTGAACTGCCGGGCTTAGTGGAAGGGTCGCGCGGCACCTTGGTGCTGTTCTCCTCGCGCAAACAAATGCAGGAAGTCTTTGATGGCGTCGACCGCGACTGGCGCAAACGCGTGTTTATCCAGGGCAACTTGTCCAAGCAAGAGACCCTGAACAAGCACAAAGCGCGCGTCGATGACGGCGAAGCCAGCGTGCTGTTTGGCTTGGCCAGTTTTGCTGAAGGGGTGGATTTGCCCGGCGCTTATTGCGAGCACGTGGTGATCGCCAAGATTCCCTTTGCCGTACCGGATGACCCGGTAGAAGCGGCGCTGGCCGAGTGGATCGAGGCGCGTGGCGGCAACCCGTTTATGGAAATCGCTGTGCCAGATGCTTCACTGCGTCTGGTGCAGGCCTGCGGTCGCCTGCTGCGCACCGAGGCCGATCGCGGCACTATTACGCTTTTGGATCGACGCGTTGTCACCCAACGCTACGGCAAGGCCATTCTCAACGCCTTGCCGCCGTTTCGCCGAGAAATTACTTAAGACAGCATCAATTAAGAAGTCTGCTGTCTATTGGCTGGTTGTTTAGGAGAGCCTGTCACATGATTCGCCGTTCACTGCCCGGTATATTCGCCTTGATGGTATCTGCGCCCCCGTTGGCGCTCGCCGCCGAGCAACAGACGCTGTTCAACTTTGTCAGCCCCGCCGATGTGGTGCAGGTGCAGACCCAGAACGCCAGCCTGCCTTCGCTGACTGCCGAATTGGCCGCCGAAAGCGAGCCCATGCGGCGGGTAACGTTCAACCCGTCCGACAACCCCAGCCTGCGTCTGACCCCGCAAAGCGGTGTGTGGGATTGGTCCAAAGCCAATGTCATGACCCTGCGTATCCAGAACGCCATGGACTGGGCGCTGACCCTCGATATCCGTATGGAAAGCAGCGACGGCAAGGTTCTTACCAGCCGCATCGCGCTACCGGCCGGCCCGGCGCAAAACCTGCTGATTCCTCTGCACGCCACCTCGCCACGTGCGCAAGGCATGCGTGCTGGCCCGGCGATGCCGTGGACCGTGGATGGCCAGCGGGTGATTCTGGCTGACACCGTTGAAGGCGACTTGGACCTGAGTAAGGTCACCGCCGTCGGCATTTATATGAGCAGCCCGGATGTGCCGCAGAGCATTCTGCTCGGCCGTTTCGGTGTGCGTGAAGGTGACGAAACCCAGCAGCAGCTGTACACCGGCATTGTCGACGCCTATGGCCAGTACACCCGCGGCCAGTGGCCGGAAAAGGTCAACAGCGACGAGCAGTTGAAAGGCGCCGCCGGCAAAGAAGCCAGCCAACTTAAGAGCTGGCTGGAAAAAAATGAAAAGACCGACCAATACGGTGGTCTGCTCGGCGGCCCGCAGTTCGATGCGTCGGGTTTTTTCCGCACGGAAAAACGCGATGGCCGCTGGTTCCTGGTCACTCCGGAAGGGCACCCGTTCTACTCGCTGGGGGTGAACACCGTCAGTGCCGGTAATAGCGCCACCTACGTTGAAGGCCGCGAAACCATGTTTACCGGCTTGCCCAAAGACGGCGAGCCGCTGGCCGCTTACTACGGCGGCAGCAGCAGCCGCGCCGACACCGGTGCCGCCAAGGGCCGTAACTTCGACCAGGGCCGCTGGTTCGATTTCTACCGCGCCAACCTGCAACGCACCTTCCCCGAGCAGCCGTGCGCCAACCTCGTCGACAAGAGCACTGCGCAGGTAGTCAACGACGAAGAAAGCGAAATGCCGGCCGATGTCGAGGCCAATGCCGAGAACACCACCAATACCGCAGAAACCACCGCCGTGGCGCCGGTTGCGCCGCCGGTAGTGACGGCGCCGGTTGAGGCTAAACCAGTGGTGGCCGAAGAGAAGTGCGTAACCAAAGCCTTCGACCCGGTGCGCTGGACGCAAAACACCCTCGACCGCTTGCAAGCCTGGGGCTTTAACACCGTTGGCAACTGGAGCGATCCATCGCTGGCCGCTGCCAAGCGCATGCCATACACCTTGCCGCTGTCCATTAGCGGCGACTACAAAACCATCAGCACCGGCGTTGATTGGTGGGGCGGCATGCCTGACCCATTCGACCCGCGTTTTGCCATGGCTGCCGAGCGCGCCGTGGCCATCGCCACCCGCGATCATCGCGACGACCCGTGGTTGCTCGGTTTCTTTGCCGATAACGAACTGGCCTGGGCGGGGCCTGCGAATGACCCGAATGCCCGCTATGCCTTGGCATACGGCACCCTGAACCTGACCACCGACGTTCCGGCCAAGCGCGCTTTCCTGAAAATGCTGCGCGACAAGTACCGCAACCAAGACGGCCTGTCCAAAGCCTGGGGTATCGAGCTGCCGGCCTGGGAATTGATGGAAGACCCAGGTTTCCAGGCGCCACGTCCGAACCCTGAGCACCCGGCTATCGAAGCGGATATGCAGCAATTCCAGCGCCTGTTCGCCGACACCTACTTCAAAACCATCGACGACGCGCTTAACTGGCACGCCCCGAACCACCTGCTGTTGGGTGGCCGTTTTGCCGCCAGCAACCCAGAAGCCGTGGCCTCGTGCGCGCAGTATTGCGACGTGCTGAGTTTTAACTTCTATACCAAGGAACCTCAGCACGGTTACGACTTCGCCGCGCTGAAAACCCTCGACAAGCCAATCCTGGTCACCGAGTTCCACTTCGGTTCCCGCGACCGTGGCCCGTTCTGGGGCGGTGTCAGCGAGGTATACAACGAAGAGCAACGCGGCCCAGCCTATGCGCACTTTGTTGAAGAAGCGGTGAAGGAGCCGATGATTGTCGGCACCCACTTGTTCCAATACCTCGACCAACCGGTAACCGGTCGCCTGCTGGATGGCGAAAACGGCCACTTTGGTTTGGTCGCTATCACCGACCGGCCGTTCGACGGCTTTGTCAAAGCCGTGCGCAACGCCAACCTGGCCGTAGCTAAAGCTGTGCTCACACCGGTTGTTGTGCCTGAAGCGGCTGCTCCGGCTGCGGCTAAAGATGCCGGTAACGGCAGCGGCAAAGGCGAAGGCAAGGGCAAAGGCGGCGAGGGCAAAGGTAAGGGCGGCGAAGGCAAAGGCGGTGAAGGCCATGGCGGCCCCGGCGGCAAGGGATAACCCTCAGCCAGATTTTCGGCTGGTTCCTGCGGGAGATGGGCGTCTTTACGCTGCCCATCTCAGGTGCTGCTTAAGGAGTTGAACGTGCAAGTTCAAGGCTATTTCGATCTTAACTTTGAAGCGGTCAAAGACGCCTTCGCGGCGCTGTTTGACGATCCCCAAGAGCGCGGCGGTGCGCTATGCATCCAGATCGATGGCGAAACCGTGATCGATATCTGGGCCGGCACGGCTGATAAAGCCGGTGAGCAAGCCTGGAACACCGACACCCTCGCTAACCTGTTTTCCGTGACCAAAACCTTTACCGCCGTTACCGCGTTGCAGTTGGTGGGCGAGGGCAAGTTAAGCCTCGACGCGCCAGTCGCCTCGGTCTGGCCCGAGTTCGCCGCCGCCGGTAAAGAAAAAATCACCCTGCGCCAGTTGCTCAGCCATCGCGCCGGCTTGCCTGCCGTTCGTGACATGTTGCCGCTCGAAGCGCTGTACCAATGGGACACCAT
>NZ_JBBNAH010000318.1:0-10365 GCF_037994325.1 Pseudomonas sp. | reverse complement strand
GCATAGGGGAATGGCACATCGGTTATCCATGGTGCGTAGGCGGCTGGCGGAGTGTCTTCGGCGATCACCAGCAACACGGCGGGGGCGCCATCGGCCAGCAACATCTGCGCTTCCAGTACGGCGTGTTCCAAGCCATCGCCTTCGCCGGCCAGGGCGGTCATCTCGCTATTATCGCCGCGCATGATCGACCACTGGCCAATGATGGCGTTGTGTACCGAGAGGCTGAATTGGGTGGGCGACAGCGCTTCTTTAGCGCTGACGTCGCTCAGCAGGGCAAAGGTACGCGGGGTTTCGCCGTGGCGTGACATAAACACCAGCGGCAGCGGCGCGCCATGGGCGTCGGCCAGCGGCCAGGCAACGCTGAACGCCATGCGCGCGAGCGGGCTCAAGCGGCGGCGTTGCATAGCAGGGAGAAAATTGACGTCGGGCTGAATATCACTGGCCACAGGCAGCCCTGACTGCTGGCCCCATGCCTGCCAGTCGGCCAACTGTTCCAGGCCGGGAGCCCAGGCGCGCCATTGGTCAATAGTGAAAAACATCAGCTAGCTCTTGCGTCCATGTCAACGAGGGCGACTGCGTCCGCCGGCGGTTTCCTGGTCGTCGGCCATGCTGCGTTGAAACGCCCCTTCACATGCTCACGTACTTAAGTACGCTGCGCTGTTCAGGAACATTTCGCCTTGCCTGGCTCTAGCCCAGAAAACCTTCAACCGTGGATCCATCCGACAGCAACAGCTGTCTTCGCCGTTGGAGTAACTCACAACCGCATAGCGCCATAGCAAAGTGCCGGCATTATCCCGACGTGGCGGGGCTCAGGCAAACATTGGTTACAGATGCGGATCGCGGGCGCTATTTTGCCCATGTTCGGCACAAATATCCGCGCCGCTGGTCACTGTTCAACACTGCACCTCGCTCTGGCCCTGTGCTTTGCATAGAATCCCGGCTATTCGAGGCTCAGGACGAGGTGGGAATATGCGACGTGTAGTGTTCAACCAGAAAGGCGGTGTGGGGAAATCCAGCATTGCCTGCAACCTGGCGGCGGTCAGTGCTCAACAGGGCTACCGCACCTTGCTGATTGACCTGGACTCCCAGGCCAATTCCACGCAGTACCTGACCGGCCTGACCGGCGAAGATATCCCGATGGGGATAGCCGACTTCTTCAAGCAGACCCTCTCCACCGGGCCCTTCGCTAAGAAAGGTCAGGTCGACATCTACGAAACGCCCTTCGATAACCTCCATGTGGTAACCGCCACTCGCGAACTGGCCGACCTGCAGCCCAAGCTTGAGGCGAAGCACAAGATCAACAAGCTGAAAAAGCTGTTGGATGATTTGGCTGAAGACTACGACCGTATTTACCTGGATACACCGCCGGCATTGAACTTCTATACCGTTTCGGCGTTGATCGCAGCGGATCGCGTGTTAATTCCGTTTGATTGCGACAGTTTCTCGCGGCAGGCGCTGTATGGGCTGCTGAGTGAGATTGAGGAACTAAAGGAAGACCACAACGAGGGGCTGGAGGTTGAGGGCATTGTGGTTAACCAGTTCCAGGCGCGCGCCAGCTTGCCGCAGCAGTTGCTGGATGAGTTGATTGCCGAGGGGTTGCCGGTATTGCCGGTGTATTTGACCAGTTCGGTGAAGATGCGCGAGTCGCATCAGGCGTCGATTCCGCTGATTTTTCTGGAACCGCGGCATAAGTTGACGCTGCAGTTTGTGGAGTTGCATGACTTGTTGGAGAAGGGCGCCTGAGTTTTTTTGGGGGGCGTTTGCAGGTATTTCGCGCTGTTCTATTTAGTGTGTGCCGGTCCGCGTACGGTGATTGCGGTGGTCTTCATTACCGCATGGGTTGTTAGATCCGTTTCGCGCCTTACGCGCGACCTACTTTTGGCATTGCCGGATTGCCGGACCACCCAAAAGTAGGCAAAAGGTCTAGCTCCTACCTTGGCCCGTCGCTGCGCTGCGGGTTCCCTCCCTGCGATGAATGGGGCGGGCAGATCAAAAGCCAGATCAAGATCAAAGGCCCCTCACCCCAGCCCTCTCCAGCAAGCGGGAGAGGGAGCAGATCGCGTGGACTGGTAGCCATACGTCACCCCTCGCCTGCTTGTGGGCGCCCGGCTAGGGGAGAGGGGCCGGGGGTGAGGGGCCCTTTGATTGATACCCCCGTCCCTTTAGCGCAGGCCGTGCGTAGTCGCTGTGAGGGGATGGAGCGGCAGGCATGGCCCCGCACGCGAAAAAGCGGGCAATCCAAAAATAAACCACTGTTCGATAATCGAACACAAGGTCGATTATCGGATTGTCCCTCCCCATCCTGGGGCGTACTGTTTTCCCACCCGGCGTCACCCCTCTTTCCCTGACGCCTCGGATAACAAGACGAGAACGATCATGGCTGAACTCCTGTCTCTGCGCGAAGCGGTTGAGCGCTTTGTCCACGATGGCGATACCGTCGCCCTCGAAGGTTTTACCCACCTTATTCCGACTGCCGCGTCCCACGAATTGATTCGCCAGGGCAAGAAAGACCTGACCCTGGTGCGCATGACCCCCGACCTGGTTTATGACTTGCTGATCGGCGCCGGTTGCGCCAAGCGCTTGGTATTTTCCTGGGGCGGTAACCCCGGTGTCGGTTCGCTCCATCGCCTGCGGGATGCCGTCGAAAAAGACTGGCCCCACGCGCTGGAGATTGAAGAGCACAGCCACGCTGACCTCGCCAACTCTTATGTAGCTGGCGCCTCGGGCCTGCCATTTGCGGTGTTGCGCGCGTATGCCGGTTCTGACCTGCCCAAGGTCAACCCGCTGATTAGAACTGTGACCTGCCCGTTCACTGGTGAAGTGTTAGCGGCGGTGCCGTCAGTGCGCCCTGATGTAACCGTGATCCACGCGCAGAAGGCCGACCGTAAGGGCAATGTGTTGCTCTGGGGCATTCTCGGCGTGCAGAAGGAAGCAGCCTTGGCGGCCAAGCGTTGCATCGTCACCGTGGAAGAAATCGTCGACGACCTTAATGCACCGATGAATGCCTGTGTGTTGCCAACCTGGGCGCTGACCGCTGTGTGCCATGTTCCAGGTGGCGCACACCCGTCTTACGCTCACGGTTATTACGAGCGCGATAACCGCTTTTACCAGGCGTGGGATCCCATCGCCCGTGACCGGGAAACCTTCACCGCGTGGATTAACGAATACATCCGGGGCACCGAAGACTTCGCCGCCTTCCAGCATAAAATCGCCGCCAACGGGGAGGCCAAGTAATGAGCGACTACAGCACCAATGAAATGATGACCGTCGCCGCCGCCCGCCGCCTGAAAAACGGTTCGGTGTGTTTTGTCGGTATCGGCCTGCCTTCCAAGGCCGCCAACCTGGCGCGCCTGACGTCTTCGCCCGATGTGGTGTTGATTTATGAGTCCGGTCCCATCGGCGCCAAACCGACCGTATTGCCGCTGTCGATTGGTGACGGCGAGCTGGCGGAAACCGCCGACACCGTGGTGCCGACCGGTGAGATTTTCCGCTATTGGCTGCAAGGTGGGCGCATTGATGTCGGCTTTCTCGGCGCCGCCCAGGTGGATAAGTTCGGCAATATCAACACCACCGTCATTGGTGACTACCACAAGCCGAAAGTGCGCCTGCCCGGTGCCGGTGGCGCGCCGGAAATCGCCGGTTCGGCCAAGTCGGTGCTGATTATCCTCAAACAATCGCACCGCACCTTTGTCGATAAATTGGCCTTTATTACCTCGGTGGGGTTTGGCGAAGGCGGCGATCACCGTCAGCGTCTCGGCCTGCCAGGCAAGGGCCCGGTCGGCATCATTACCGACCTGTGCATCATGGAGCCGGAAGCTGGCAGCAACGAATTTATCGTCACCTCGCTGCACCCCGGTGTCACCCGCGAGCAAGTGGTGGAAGCCACCGGTTGGCCGATTCGTTTTGCCGACAACGTCAGCGTTACCCAAGCCCCGCAAGCCCATGAACTGGAAGCCCTGCGCGCCCTTGAAGCCCGCACGGCTGCTGCCCACGGTCAGGCTGGGGGTGAGGAATGAGCCGCGAGGTTTTTATTTGTGATGCCGTACGTACGCCGATTGGCCGCTTGAATGGCGGCTTGGCTGCGGTGCGTGCCGATGACCTGGCGGCGATTCCTTTACGGGCCTTGGTCGAACGCAATCTGCAGGTGGATTGGAGCGCCCTGGACGAAGTGTTTATGGGCTGCGCCAACCAGTCCGGCGAAGACAACCGCAACGTCGCGCGTATGGCGGTGTTGCTTGCCGGGCTGCCCGACAGCGTGCCGGGCGTGACCCTCAATCGCCTCTGCGCCTCGGGCATGGAGGCGGTGGGTGCGGCCTTTCGCGCCATCGCCAGCGGTGAGATGGAATTGGCTATCGCGGCGGGCGTTGAGTCGATGACCCGCGCGCCCTATGTGATGGGCAAGGCCGACAGCGCCTTTGGCCGGGGGCAGAAATTGGAAGACACCACCCTGGGTTGGCGTTTTGTTAACCCGGCGATGAAAGAGCAATACGGCGTCGACCCGATGCCTGTTACAGGCGATAACGTGGCTGAGGATTATCACGTCAGCCGTGCCGATCAGGACGCTTTTGCCCTGCGCAGCCAGCAACGTGCTGCCGCCGCGCAGGAAGCCGGCTTCTTTGCCGAGGAAATCGTTCCGGTGGTGATTAAAGGCAAGAAGGGCGACACCACCTTTAGCGTCGACGAGCACCCGCGTGGCGACACCAACGCGGAAGGTTTGGCCAAGCTCAAGCCGGTGAATGGCGCGGATAAAACCGTCACCGCCGGCAACGCCTCGGGCCTTAACGATGGCGCTTCGGCGATGATTTTGGCCTCGGCTGCTGCGGTGAAGAAATTCGGCCTGACCCCGCGGGCAAAAGTGCTCGGTATGGCCAGTGGCGGCGTGGCACCGCGGGTGATGGGTATTGGCCCGATTCCGGCAGTGCGTAAGTTGCTGGAACGCTTAAACCTGAGCATTGATGCCTTCGACGTGATCGAGTTGAACGAGGCGTTTGCCGCGCAAGGCTTGGCGGTCATGCGCGACTTGGGCTTGGCGGACGACAGCGCCAAGGTAAACCCCAATGGCGGGGCGATTGCTCTGGGTCACCCACTGGGCATGAGCGGCAATCGCCTGGTGCTAACGGCGGTGCATCAGTTGCAGAAGTCGGGCGGCAAGCTCGGCTTGGCGACCATGTGTGTCGGCGTAGGCCAAGGCCTGGCATTGGCTATCGAGGCTGTGTAATGCGCCGTAGGGCGTGCTGTGTGCACCCTGGGCGAGCGCGTTGCATCTGGTGCGCGCAGCACACCCTACGGTTTCGGTGTGAACATTCGCACGTGTATCGCTGCTTTGGTTTGAACGGGGTTGCCATTGCTGGGTCTAGACTCTGCAAACCCTTAGATGAGTAACAAAATATGACCACCACGCATTACACCGGCGAAGAGCGTCGTAAACGGATCTTCGCGATTGTGGGTGCCTCTTCAGGCAACCTGGTGGAATGGTTCGACTTCTATGTCTATGCCTTCTGCGCCATCTATTTTGCTCCGGCATTCTTCCCCTCCGACGACCCCACGGTGCAGCTGCTGAACACCGCAGGCGTGTTCGCCGCCGGCTTCTTGATGCGCCCCATTGGTGGCTGGCTATTTGGCCGGGTCGCGGATAAACACGGGCGGAAAAATTCGATGATGATTTCGGTGCTGATGATGTGCGCCGGCTCGTTGGTAATCGCCTTTCTGCCCACCTACGAGAGCATCGGCTTCTGGGCGCCGCTGTTGTTGTTGGCGGCACGTTTGTTCCAAGGCTTGTCGGTAGGTGGTGAATACGGCACCACGGCCACCTATATGAGTGAAGTGGCGTTGCGCGGCCAGCGCGGCTTCTTTGCTTCGTTTCAGTACGTAACCTTGATCGGTGGGCAACTGCTGGCGGTGTCGCTGGTGGTCGTTCTGCAGCAGCTGCTGAGCGAAGAAGAGCTGCGTGCCTGGGGCTGGCGTATTCCGTTTGTGGTCGGTGCCGTGGCGGCCGTTATCTCCCTGTTGCTACGTCGCAGTCTGGAAGAAACCACTACCGCCGAGCAGCGTGCCGACAAGGACGCCGGTAGCATCGCCGCGCTGTTTAAACACCACAAAGCCGCGTTTATCACCGTGCTCGGTTACACCGCCGGCGGCTCGCTGATTTTCTATACCTTTACCACCTATATGCAGAAGTACCTGGTGAACACCGCCGGCATGCACGCGAAAACCGCGAGCTACATCATGACCGGCGCGCTGTTCCTGTATATGTGCATGCAGCCGGTGTTTGGCATGCTCTCGGACAAGATCGGCCGACGTAATTCCATGCTCTGGTTTGGCGCCTTGGGTACCCTATTTACCGTGCCGATTCTACTGACGCTGAAAACCGTCAGCAGTCCGTTCCTGGCCTTTGTGCTGATTACCTTGGCCCTGGCAATCGTGAGTTTCTACACCTCCATCAGCGGCCTGGTGAAGGCGGAAATGTTTCCCCCGCAGGTGCGTGCCTTGGGTGTCGGCCTGGCTTACGCAGTGGCCAACGCCCTGTTCGGTGGCTCCGCTGAATACGTGGCGCTGGGGCTGAAAAGCATCGGCATGGAAAACACCTTTTACTGGTACGTAACGGCGATGATGGCGGTGGCGTTTCTGTTTAGCCTGCGCTTGCCCAAAGAGGGCGCTTACCTGCACCACGATCACTGAGATCGGTTTGCGCGCGCCTCTGTGGCGCGCGCTATTAAGGACGATGTATGAGCAACCGCTTGTTTGATACCTACTTCACCCAACCGGCCATGCGCGCGATCTTTTCCGATCACGGACGCCTGCAGGGCATGCTCGATTTCGAGGCGGCATTGGCCCGCGCGCAAGCCAGTACCGGGCTGATTCCGGCCGAGGTGGTGGCGCCCATTCAAGGCGCCTGCCAGGCCGATTTGTTTGATGTCGATAGTCTGGCCACGGCCATTGCCACGGCCGGCAATTCGGCGATTCCCTTGGTTAAAGCCCTGGGCAAACAGATCGCCGGCGTTAGCCAGGAGGCCGAGCGTTATGTGCACCTGGGCGCCACCAGCCAAGACGTGATGGACAGCGGTTTGGTGTTGCAACTGCGCAGCGCCATCAGCCTGTTGGAGACGGACCTGGCCAGACTGGCCAATGCCCTGGCCAGCCAAGCCAGCCTGCATTGCGCCACGCCCATGGCCGGCCGGACCTGGCTGCAACATGCCACGCCGGTAACCCTGGGCATGAAAATCGCCAGCAGCCTGGGCGCCATTACCCGTCACCGCCAACGCTTGGCTGAACTCAAGCCGCGTTTGCTGGTGCTGCAATTTGGCGGCGCCTCCGGCAGCCTGGCGGCGTTGGGGGATAACGCCATGCCAGTGGCCAATGCCTTGGCCGAGCAACTGCAGCTGCAACTGCCCGAACAACCCTGGCACACCCAGCGCGACCGCTTGGTGGAGTTCGCCAGTGTGTTGGGGTTAGTTGCTGGCACCCTGGGCAAGTTGGGCCGCGATTTAAGCCTGCTAATGCAGACCGAAGCGGGCGAAGTGTTCGAGCCCTCGGCGCCGGGCAAAGGCGGCTCGTCGACCATGCCGCACAAACGTAATCCGGTGAGCTGCGCGGTGCTGATCGGCGCTGCTACCCGCGCGCCGGGGCTGGTTGCCACAATGTTTGCCGCCATGCCCCAGGAGCACGAACGCAGCCTGGGCCTGTGGCACGCCGAATGGGAAACCTTGCCGGAACTGTGCTGCCTGGTTTCCGGTGCATTGCAGCAAGCGCTGGTGGTGGTGCCCGCTCTGGAAGTGGACGCCGAGCGCATGCGCGGCAACCTCGAGCTGACCAGAGGCCTGGTGCTGGCCGAAGCCGTCAGCATCACCCTGGCCCAACGCATCGGCCGCGATGCTGCGCATCACCTGCTTGAGCAATGCTGCCGCTTGGCGGTGGAGCAGGGCGTGCACTTGCGTCAGGTGCTCGGGGAAAACGCCGAGGTCTGCGCCCAGCTCAGCAGCGACGAACTCGACCACTTGCTCGACCCCGCCCATTACCTCGGCCAGGCGCGTTTGTGGGTGCAGCGCGCGATTGCCGAGCATCAGTCTTTAAGTGTTTAGGAGCCCGTTATGCCCGCCGTACAACTCGCCGATGGCGAACTGAATTACCTCTGGGAAGGCGACAAAAGCCTGCCGGTGCTGGTGCTGTCCAACTCGCTGGGCACCGACCTGCATATGTGGGACGCGCAGATCGCTGCCTTTACCCAGCACTTCCAAGTGCTGCGTTACGACACCCGTGGCCATGGTCATTCGCTGGTGACCGCGGGCACGTACAGCATCGAGCAGAACGGCAGCGATGTGCTGGCGTTGCTGGATGCTTTGCAAATCGAGCAGGTGTATTTCTGCGGGCTGTCGATGGGCGGGCTGATTGGTCAGTGGCTGGCGATCCATGCACCCGAGCGCCTTAAGCGCGTGGTGCTGTGCAACACCGCGGCGAAAATCGGTAATCCGGATGTGTGGAACCCGCGTATCGAGATGGTCTTGCGTGATGGCCCAGCGGCCATGCTGGCGCTGCGCAATGCTTCGATTGCCCGCTGGTTTACCCCTGAGTTTGCCGCCGCAGAAACTGCCAAAGTTGAGGCGGTGGTCGGCATGCTCGCCGCTACCTCGCCGCAAGGCTACGCGGCTAACTGCGCCGCCGTGCGCGATGCCGATTTTCGCGAACAGATCAGCGCGATTGAGCTGCCGCTATTGATGGTGTGCGGCACTGAAGATGCCGTGACCACGCCCGCCGACGGGCGCTTTATTGTTGAGCGAGTGAAGGGCGCACAACTGGTGGAGTTTCACGCCGCGCATCTTTCCAACGTTGAAGCCGGCGATGCCTTTAGCGCTGCTGTGCTCGACTTTCTCACCCACTGAATTGGTGCCGCCACGATGGACGAAAAACAACGTTACGACGCCGGTATGGAAGTTCGCCGCGCGGTGCTCGGTGATGCCCATGTCGACCGCAGCCTGAAAAACCTCACACCGTTTAACCAAGAGTTTCAGGAAATGATCACCCGCCATGCCTGGGGTGATATCTGGACCCGGCCAGGTTTACCGCGCCATACCCGCAGCCTGGTGACCATCGCCATGCTGATTGGTATGAACCGCGAAGGGGAATTGAAGCTGCACCTCAAGGCCGCCAAGAACAACGGCGTAACCCGTGAAGAAATCAAAGAAGTGCTGATGCAGAGCGCGATTTATTGCGGCATTCCGGCGGCCAATGCGACCTTTCATTTGGCTGAAGAGGTGTGGGATGAGATGGGCGTAGAGTCGCTTTCGTGATTCTTGCCGGTCTCCGGGTCGTCGGCCATGCTGCGTTGCGTCCTCGCTTTTAATGCTCACGTACTGCAGTACGCTGCGCTTAAAAGCTGCGGGGCGCCTGATTCGCTGGCGCTCACCCTTCGGGCCAGCCTACGGCTGTTACTCCCGCTGGTCGTTGGTCCTGGCCTTAGCCCCGGAAACCTCGAACTTTATAACGGCAACTATCTAAAAACCGCTCTTCAGCCCTCTCACCTAGCCTGCCGCCCTCGCGGGTAGAGAGGCCGCAGGAGACGATAGTCCTCAGTCCCAAACCGGCGCAAAGTCGGGATTCACAATGCGTACATCCTTGCGCAATGCGGCAATCGCGGCGCGGTCTTCGTCGTCGAGTTTTACCTTTAGCGCGTCCAGGTTGGACTGCTGGTTAACCGCGCTATTGGACTTGGGAATAGCCGCCACGCCGTCCTGTTCCAATACCCAACCCAATGCCACTTGGCTGGGCAACACGCCGTGCTTTTTGGCGATGCGTTGCACCGTCTCGGTTTCGGCGCCTTGGCCGCGCGCCAAGGGCGTATAGGCAGTCAGCACCATGCCGCGCTGGCGGGTGAAATCCAGCAGCGCTTGCTGGCCCAAGAGCACGTGATATTCCACCTGCAACACTGACAAGGGCGCTCCCATCTCCACCACGGCGCGGGTCAGTTGCGCCACGTTAAAGTTGGCCACGCCAATCTGCCGCGCCTTGCCTTCTTCACGCAGCGCCACCAGGGTTTCGATGCTACGTTCCAGGCTCCAGCCTTGGGCGGTATTGCCGGGCCAGTGGATCAGAAACAAGTCCAGGCAGTCATCGCCCAGTGCTTTGCGGCTGGCGTCCAGCGACTGGCGCATGGCCTGTGGTTCGAGCTTGTCCCACCAGACTTTGGTGGTGACGTGCAGCTGTTCACGGGGGATATCCGTTTGCGCCAGGGCTTTGCCGACGGCGGCTTCATTGTCGTAGGCGGTGGCGGTGTCGAGGTGGCGATAGCCCAACTCCAGCGCCTGCAGGGCAATGCGCGTGCAGTCCTCGCCCAGCATGCGCCAAGTGCCCAGGCCGAGCTTGGGCAAGTGC
>NZ_JBBNAH010000317.1:0-7431 GCF_037994325.1 Pseudomonas sp. | reverse complement strand
ACCATACCCCGCGTGGTCGCACCTGCCCAGCCGCTAAAGCAGATTCAACTATGCGGTTGTTGTTTTGGTCACAAAAAAAAACCACGCAAATTCGGATATTTTTTCGGATATTTTCGTAAAGCCAGGTGCTCGATTTAGAGCAGGTTCATCTGCGCCCCCGGCGGGCAAAACTGGCTGCAGTCCAGGCCAAAATCGCCGCGCCGGTTCATATCCAAGCGCTTGATCGCCAGCTTAAAACGCTGGTTTAGCAGCTCAGCAAAAATGCCTTCGCCTTTCATCCGCGTACCAAAAGTGCTGTCGTAGTTTTTACCGCCGCGCGATTGGCGGATCAGGCTCATCACATGAGCCGCGCGGTCGGGGAAGTGGCTGGTTAACCATTCTTCAAACAGCTCGGCGATTTCCAGCGGCAGACGCAGCAGCACGTAGCCGGCGGAGCGGGCGCCGGCGTCTTTGGCGGCAGCGAGGATGTTTTCCAGCTCGCTGTCGTTAATCATCGGAATAACCGGCGCGACCATGGCGCTAACCGGCACACCGGCTTCGTGCAGTTCCTTCATGGCCCGCAGGCGCGCTTTCGGCGAGGCGGCGCGCGGCTCCATGATGCGTTTTAGTTCGTCGTCCAGGGTGGTGAGGCTAAAGGCCACGCTGACCAGGTTGCGACTGGCCAGTTCGCTAAGCAGGTCGAGATCACGCAGGATCAGCGAGCTTTTGCTGATGATGTGTACCGGATGGCGGTAGCGCAGCATGATTTCCAGGCTGCGGCGGGTGAGCTGGTGTTCGCGCTCGATGGGTTGGTAGGCGTCGGTGTTGATGCCCAGGGCAATGGGCGCTGGCGTATAGCCGGGCTTTTGCAGCTGCTCTTCGAGGCGACTGGCCAGGTTGGTTTTGGCGATCAGCTTGGTTTCAAAGTCGATGCCGGGGGAAAGGTCCCAATAGGCGTGGCTGGGCCGCGCAAAGCAGTAGATGCAGCCATGTTCACAGCCGCGGTAGGGGTTTACCGAGCGGTCAAAACCCACATCTGGCGAGTTATTGCGGGTAATCACGCTCTTGGCGAACTCCTCGCGCACCTCGGTGGTAAAGGTGAGCGGGGTTTCTTCCTGAAACCAACCGTCGTCTTCGCGCACCGAGCGGGTGGCGGCAAAGCGGTTGTGCGGGTTACTGGCGGTGCCACGGCCGCGCGGCGGGAGAAACTGCGACATGGGCGTACCTGCGGATAAATTACTGGATGCATGTACAGTAAATTATCCAACGGGTACGCGCCAAGGTTTAGGGCGAAATTTCCGCTTAACGGCTTTCGACGGCCTCGCCTGCAACCGGCTCCGCGCGCTCGGCGTAACGCTGGGCCAGTACCGCGCAGACCATTAGCTGAATCTGGTGAAACAGCATCAGCGGCAAGATCAGCAAGCCAATACTGCCGCCAGCAAACAGCACTTGAGCCATGGGTACGCCGGTGGCCAGGCTCTTTTTCGAGCCGCAGAACAAGATGGTGATGCGATCTTCCATATTGAAGCCAAACCATTTGCCCAGCAGGTGCACGATCACCAGCACCAGCGCCAGCAGTAGGCAGCACACCAACACCAGGCCCCCTAACTTGGGCAGCGGCACTTGGTGCCACAGACCCTCAATCACCGCTTCGCTAAACGCGGTGTAAACCACCAGCAGAATCGAACCCTGGTCGACAAAGCGCAGCCAGTTTTTATTGGCCGCCACCCAGGTGCCAATCCAGCGCCGGGCAATCTGCCCGGCAATAAATGGCAGGAGCAATTGCACGCTGATCTTGAGGATGGCATCCAGGGTCGAGCCACCTTCGCCGTGCACATTCAGCAGCAAGGTGACCAACAGCGGCGTGAGAAAAATCCCAAACAAACTGGAAGCCGCTGCGCTGCAAATGGCCGCAGGAATGTTGCCGCGCGCCAACGAAGTAAAGGCAATCGCCGACTGCACCGTCGCCGGCAGCGCGCAGAGGTAGAGGATGCCCATATACAGGTCGTTGCCCACCACCGGCGAGAGCAGCGGTTTAAGCGCCAAGCCCAGCAGCGGGAAGAGGATAAAGGTGCAACTGAACACCAGCAGGTGCAGACGCCAGTGGCCAGCGCCGGCAAGAATCGCTTCGCGCGAGAGCTTGGCGCCGTGCAAAAAGAACAGCAGGGCGATGGCGATATTGGTGATCCAGCCAAAGGCTACAGCGGCCTGACCGCTGCAAGGCAGCAAGCTGGCGGTGACGACGACCGCGATCAGGGTGAGGGTGAAATTGTCCGGGAGTAAGCGGGAGCGGGCCATGGGCGGTGGTTCCGATCGAGTTGCCAAAGAGTAGCGGGGACTTTACCGTGGCCACTCATTACCGACTAACGCCAGAAAGCCAGAATATGCCGGCAAACGGACAGATTTCCGCTTCGCCTATCGGCCAACGCCAAGTGCCGGACCTGGCGCGCCTGCCACGCCCGGTGTTTGCGCGCACTGAATCCTTGCCGCAGCAAGTAACCACGGCGCGGCATAGCCATTCGTGGGTGCAACTTTCCTACGCCATTCAGGGCGTACTGCATGTGCATACCGATGCCGGCAGTTTTGTTGCGCCGCCGCAACGGGCGATCTGGATTCCGGCCGGTTTGGAGCATGAAGTGATCAGCTCGCCACATACCGAATTGCGCGGTTTGTATCTGGATTGCGCGGCAACCCGTTGGGCGCCGGGGCATTGTCGGGTGCTAAGTGTTAGCCCGCTGACCCGTGAGCTGATCAGCCGCTTTTCTACACTGCCGGTGGAGTACGACGAGCAAGGTGCAGACGGGCGCTTGGCGCAGGTGCTGTTGGACCAGCTGCGCAGCGCCGAGGAAGTGCGTCTGTCCTTACCGCTGCCCACTGACCCGCGTTTACAACAGCTGTGCCGGCACTTACAGGCGCACCCCGAGGATGGTCGCAGCTTGAGCGAGTGGGGCGGACGGCTTGGGGCTTCAGAGAAAACCCTGAGTCGACTGTTCCTGCGCGATACCGGCCTGACCTTTCGCGCGTGGAGACAGCGGCTGCGCTTATTGGGAGCGTTGTCGCCACTGGAGCAGGGTGCACGGGTCACCGATGTGGCATTGGGCTGCGGGTATGAATCGACGTCAGCGTTTATCGCCGCGTTCAGGCAGCAATTTGATTGCACGCCGGGGGAGTTTTTTCGCCGCGGCTAAAAGGAAGAGCGGGTAGGGTGTGCTGCGCGCACCAGGCGATCTTGAGGCCTGCGCCGTGGTGCGCACAGCCCACCCTACCACTTGACGCTTAACTCGCTATAACTGGATTTGTGCGGGTCATCCGACAGCTGCAGCCTTGCCGCCGAGGCCAATTCCCGCGCCCGCCAGAACAGAAAAAAGTCGGTAGCAAAAAAGCCATCGCAATGCCCCATCACCTCGGCCATAACGCGAGGCAGCGGTTGCCATTGCTCGGTACACGCGGCAACCAAGGCGGCGTCGATCACCTGATAGTCTTCGCCATAAAATTGCCCGTCGCGCCAGCGGCGCACTGCCGCGTTTGCGGCCACAGCCGCCTGCCATAACGCCGCCAATTGCTGGCGGCGCGCCGGGCTTACCAGCTTCGGTTTATACAAGCCAAGCAGCTCATCCGGCGCATGCATGGCCACCGCTTTGCGCCACGCCACACGGCTATCGCCGGTGCCGCAGGGCACTTCGAAGAAGGGCAGATCGCTGTGTTGCAGGGCAGCCGCCACGCGGCACAGCATCAGTTGTTCGGAACAACTGTCGCCATGCCAGACGGTAACCGCCTCGTTTTGGTTGACCAGGTTAGCCAGCCAGTGCACGTCATCGCTCAGGCTGGAAAAGTCCGGCGCCGGTTGCACGCTCGCCGGCCATACCGCCAGCCAGAACGCCATGCGCTCGGCGCACGGCGGCTGGTCGATATCCGCCAGCGGCCCCACGGCCAAGTCATCACGCAGCACATAGAGCGACAGCGCTTCGCCCACTACGTGGGTTACGCCTTCCACCGCATTGTCGCCACAGACCACGTGCCACATAGGACTGTTCCTGTTACTGGCTGGGCTTCTTCAATTTCGGATTAGGAAAAAACTGCACACCCTGCACCTTGGGATCAGCCGGTTTCGGAACCGCTTTATTCACCCGCGTACCCAACTCCTTGGGCACCGACTGGCCTTGTTCATTCAAGGTGTCAGCGTAGCCGCAGGCCACACATTCGCGATGCGGCGTGCCATCGACGTCCCACATTTGAATTTTGTCGCTCTCGCTACACGCCGGGCACACGGCGCCGGCGATAAAGCGTTTTTTGCCGATTGCCATTTATGCCGCCTCCGCACTCAGGCCAAGGTGACGCAGCAGGGCGTCGATACTCGGCTCGCGGCCACGGAAGTCGACAAACAGCACCATCGGCGCCTGCGAACCGCCACGGGCCAGAATGGCTTCGCGGAAGGCGCGGCCGGTCTCGGCGTTCAGTACGCCGTCTTCTTCAAACTTGGAGAAGGCATCGGCGGACAGCACTTCCGCCCATTTGTAGCTGTAGTAACCCGCTGCGTAACCGCCAGCAAAGATATGCGCAAAGCTGTTAGGGAAGCGGTTATAGGCCGGCGGACGCATCACCGAGACCTCAGAGCGAATACCTTCCAGCACCTCGAGCACCGAACGACCATCACCATGGGTGGCGTGCAGTTCGAAGTCGAACAGGGAGAACTCCACTTGCCGCGCCATCATCAGCCCGGACTGGAAGTTTTTCGCCGCGAGCATTTTTTCCAGCAGGTCTTGTGGCAGGGCTTCGCCGGTTTTGTAGTGGCCAGAAATCAGCGCCAGGCCTTCAGGCTCCCAGCACCAGTTCTCCATAAATTGGCTCGGCAGCTCCACCGCGTCCCAGGCCACGCCATTGATGCCCGAGGCACCGGCGTGTTCAACGCGGGTCAGCAGGTGGTGCAGGCCATGGCCGAATTCGTGGAACAGGGTGGTCACTTCATCGTGGGTCAGCAGCGCCGGCTGGTCGCCAACGGCCGGGGTGAAGTTGCACACCAGGTTGGCCACCGGGCTGACCACGTTGCCAGCGGCCGTGCGGCGTTTGTCGCGGGCGCCGTCCATCCAGGCGCCGCCACGTTTATTGGCGCGGGCGTAAAGGTCAAAGAAGAAGCGGCCAACGTGCTGGCCGTTTTCCTTGATTTCAAACAGGCGCACATCCGGGTGCCAGGTATCGAAGCCTTTGAGTTCGGCGATTTCGATGCCGTAGAGCTTTTGCACAATGGCGAACAGGCCGCTCAACACTTTGTCGATGGGGAAGTAGGCGCGCAGGATTTCCTGGGAAATGCTGTAACGCCGCTCACGGAGCTTTTCGCTGTAGTAGCCCACGTCCCAGCTTTGCAAATCGGCGCAGCCTTGTTCGTTGGCGTAGCCTTTGAGCTCGCTCAAATCCTGCTCGGCAAACGGTTTACTGCGCTGCGCCAGATCACGCAGGAACGTCAGCACCTGGTCGTTGTTCTCGGCCATTTTGGTGGCCAGGCTCAACTCGGAAAAGTTGGCGAAACCCAGCAGCTTGGCCAGCTCCTGGCGCAGGTCGAGAATCTCGGCCATCACCGGGCCGTTGTCGTTTTTGCCAGCATTCGGGCCTTGGTCGGAAGCGCGGGTGCAGTAAGCGGCGTAGAGCTCTTCACGCAGGGCGCGGTCGTTGGCGTAGGTCATTACCGCGTAGTAGCTGGGGAATTCCAGGCTGATCAGCCAGCCGTCCAGCTCCTTAGCCGCAGCGGCCTGGGCCATTTGCGCCTTGGCTGAATCCGGCAGGCCATCAAGGGCGCCTTCATCGGTGATGTGCTTGGTCCAGGCCTGGGTGGCATCGAGCAATTGGTTGGAGAAGCGGCTGCCCAACTCGGACAGTTTCATCTGGATGGCACCGTAGCGCTGTTGCTCTTCGGCCGGCAGGTCGATGCCGGACAGGCGGAAGTCGCGCAGGGCGTTTTGCAAAATGGTGGTTTGCGCCACATCAAAGCTGGCCGCCGCCGGGCTGTTGGCCAGAGCCTCATAGGCTTGGAACAACGCGCGGTTCTGGCCCAGCTCGGTCCAGTACTCGGACAGCTTGGGCAGGCAGGCCTCGTAAGCTTCACGTAATTCGGCGCTATTGCACACGGCATTGAGGTGGCTGACCGGGCTCCAGGCGCGGCCTAAACGCTCACCTTGCTCGTCCAGCGCCAGCACCAGGCCTTCCCAGGTGGGCGTTTCGGGTTGTTCGGCGAGCAGCTTGGCCAGCGCTTCGCGGCCTTCACGCAGCAGGGTGTCGACCGCAGGCTCGACATGCTCGGGGCGGATAGCCGAGTAGGGTGGCAGGTCGAAGGCTTGCAGTAGGGGGTTGTTCTCGCTCACGACGGTCACCTGTTATGCGTTGAATTTTATTAGGCTGGAGCCAATTGAATGGGTTCCACCTGATATGGCGCCATCTTAATTACAATCAAGGCCAGACGCAGCTTAAGAGGTTTCTATCGTGGCAATTCGTAAGTACCAAGGCACAACGCCAACGCTGGGCGAAAAGGTCTTTGTCGACGCCTCGGCCGTGGTGATTGGCGACGTACAGCTGGGCGATGACAGCTCGGTGTGGCCGCTGACGGTGATCCGCGGCGATATGCACCACATCCGTATCGGCGCGCGCACCAGCGTGCAGGATGGCAGCGTGCTGCACATTACCCACGCCGGGCCGTTTAACCCCGATGGCTTTCCGTTGTTGATTGGCGATGACGTGACCATTGGCCACAAGGTGATGCTGCATGGCTGCACCGTCGGCAATCGCATTTTGATTGGCATGGGCTCGACGGTAATGGATGGCGCGGTGATTGAAGATGAGGTGATCCTCGGCGCGGGCAGTCTGGTGCCGCCTGGGCGCGTATTGGCAAGCGGCTTTCTCTACGTCGGCAGCCCGGCCAAACAAGCACGCCCGCTCACTGAAAAGGAGCGGGCGTTTTTTACCTATAGCGCGGCAAATTATGTGCGGTTAAAGGACCAGCACCTCGCCGAAGGCTATGACGTTATCTAACCCTTACAAAAACATGCCGCCCGACGCCTCTACGCGCTGGCCATTGATCCAGCCAGCGCCGTCGCTGAACAGCAGGGCGATGGCGGCGCCGATATCGTCTGGCAGGCCGACGCGGCCCAGGGCGGTATTGCTGGCGACCATGGCATTAAGGCCGGCGTTGTCACGCACCGCGCCGCCACCAAAGTCAGTTTCGATGGCGCCAGGGGCAAGGGTGTTAACGCTGATGCCACGGGCACCCAGCTCCTTGGCCTGGTAACGGCTCAGCACTTCGATGCCGCCTTTCATGACCGAGTACGCGGCATAGCCCGGCAGCGAGAAGCGCGCCAGACCAGACGATACGTTAACAATGCGCCCGCCATCGGCCAGCAGCGGCAGCAGGCGTTGGCTAAGGAAAAACGGGCCTTTGAGGTGCACGCGCATCAGTTGGTCGAACTG
>NZ_JBBNAH010000316.1:0-1483 GCF_037994325.1 Pseudomonas sp. | reverse complement strand
GCGGCCAGCACCGCCAACAGGCTGAGGCTATGCACCAGGCCCAGGTAAGGAATCAGCACAAAGCCGCAGAGCATTACGCCGACAATGCCGCCCAGGGTATTCAGCGCGACGATGGTGCCGACGTCGCGGCCCACATGGCGGCTGTCGACCGCCAAGCGCAATGCCAGTGGAAAGGCCGCGCCGAGCAGGGTGGTGGGCAAGAAGACAATGGCCAGCGCCGCCACCAGAAAACGTGCGCACATGCCGGCCAGTTGGTTGCCGGTGGCGACTAATACCCAGGCTTCCACGTGGCTTTGTGCATCGATCAGCCAGCGCCCGAGCCCGGCAATTTCCACCAAGGCCAGCAGGCCGGCGGCGGCAATCAGTAGGCCGAATAGGCCCCATGGGTCACGCAACGTGTCGGCACGCCGGGCATACAAGGCGCTACCCAACACCAAACCGAACAGGTAGGTGGCGAGCATTACCGAGAAGGCGAACGTGCGCGTGCTCATAAACTGCACGATGGCTTGCGACCACAGCACTTCGTAGCCCAGTGCCACACCGCCAGCGACGGTGTACAGCAGCAGGGCCAGGCGCGCGGCGGGCCTGCGCACGCTGTTGTCCAGCACCGGCAGTGCCGGCAGCAGACGCTGACCGCGGTGTTGCCACAGCGCGCCAAAGGCGGCGAGCAGGTTGAGTGCGGCGGCGGCAAACGCAGTGCCGCGCACGCCCAGCCAGGGGATCAGCACAAAGGCAGTGAGCAAGGTGCCGGCGATAGCACCGGCCGTGTTGGCGGCATACAGGCGGCCGCCGGCGTTGCCGAGTTGACCGGTTGCGGGACCGATGGCACGCATCAGCACGGGCAAGGTGCCGCCCATCAACAGGGCGGGAATGCCTACCAGGGCGAAGGGCAGTAGCCAGGCGAGCAGGCCAACCGAGGCTTCCAGGCGGGCGAATAAACCGGCGGCGTGGCCCAGGGCCAAGGTGCTGGCGATGCCGAGGACGGCCACCGCCAGCTCCAGGCCGGCGTAGAGCAATACCGGGCGGGCCAGGCGGTCGGCGCAGCGGCCGAGCAACAGCCCGCCCAAGGCCAGGCCGGCAAAAAAGGCGCTAACACCGGTGGTGATCGCGTACACCTCCACGCCCACCACCAGCGACAGCTGTTTTATCCACAGCACTTGGTAAATCAGCGCGGCGCTGCCGGAGATAAACAGCAGCAGGGTGCAGATCAGTAGGGCTGGGTTGGCCACGGCCGGGGTGATGGAAGGCTGGCTGGAGCGGGATTTTGCGCGAGTCGCAGACGGCATTGTGTAGCGGCCCTTGTTCAATAGCGGGAGGTATGTGCTCTGCGCACCATGGCGTACACGCCGATATCGCTTGGTGCGCACAGCACACCGACGACGCCACAGCAAAAGGACCGGCACGTGGCCGGTCCGAGTAAAACAGGTTGCTCGCCACCTGACGAGCAACGGTGTTGCGCTTACTGGGTTGCCGGGGCGTTTTT
>NZ_JBBNAH010000315.1:0-1053 GCF_037994325.1 Pseudomonas sp. | reverse complement strand
CTGTGTCGGCTTCCTTATGCATTTTGTCGATGCGAGCAACATGCGCGCTTTCGACCTCAGTTGTGAGCACTTCAGTCTGGCGCAAATCGAGGAACTGCTAGAGCGCTGCTACAAGTACCTCAAGCCTTTTTACATGCGGGCCCAGACGTTTTACTCAAAAACCGGTAAGAGGGTCCGTTTGCAGTCTATCGGGCTGCCGATCACGTCCGCCTTGATTCAAAAGCACGTCCAAGAGCGGGACAACGACATGCTGGTCGCTCTGATTAATACGGCTATCGACAAGGCCGTGGGCGAGGGCTGCCAGATCGTCGGCTTCGGTGGCTTTACCTCAATCCTTATGCAGAACTGCAAAGCAGTGCAACACGATGCGCTAGGCGTTACCACTGGCAACGCGCTGACTATAGGTATGGGTTACCAGGCGCTCTTAAAGCGCGTTGCCGAGACTGGAATTGATCTGTCTTGCGCCTGCTTCGCCGCTGTCGGCGCCAACGGCAATATTGGGGCGGTTTACAGCGAGCTTATGGCGGAGAAGGTGGCCAGCCTTATCCTTATCGGCCGACCAGGACGTGAGCGCGCGCTCGAGGCGTTAGCGGAGAAAATCTACACCAGCGCTTTTCGCGTGCTTAGCGATCATTTGGCCAATGGCGGTCACGTTGCTGCTGACGCCCTGGCCAGCACCCATGCGTTGGCTGCGCGAATAGCCGACACCCACACTGCCCAGCAGTTGCTCCACGAACTCCCTGTAGCGGATGAACAGCTTGGACGGCGGCTGCATGTTGGCCTCCAGCAGGAGCTCGGCGAGAGCAGTCCGATCCGTCTATCTACAGACCCGGCTGCCATCGGCCAAGCCAATCTTGTATTAGGTGCCAGCAGTCATGCGGGCAGCCTGATCTTTGCCGAGCATCTGCAAGATGGCCCCGTGATCATTTGTGATGTGGCCTTGCCGGCCGATACCGATCCGTCTCTACCAGAGCGGCGCCCCGACGTCACAGTGATCAAAGGCGGCTTGGTTCGCGTGCCCCCCGTACCGGCCCAGGTCGCCCACCTTAATGC
>NZ_JBBNAH010000314.1:0-5704 GCF_037994325.1 Pseudomonas sp. | reverse complement strand
CCGCATAAGGGCTCAGCCACCGCCGACTTCCTGCGCCAGATTCCGCCAGGTTCGGCGGGCGAAACCGTGGTCGCTGGCATCGTCAATGGCCTCGGCGCACTGATCAACTTCCTGTCCGCCAGCTCCAGCACCACGCCGCAGAACGCCCTAGGCGCGCTGACCTCGTTGAACTCGGCAGGCGCTGCAGTGTTTAACGCCAAGTACCCACAAGGCATTCCCACCACGGCCTGCGGCGAAGGTGCCTACAGCGTGAATGGCGTGCGCTACTACTCCTGGAGCGGCACCAGCCCGCTGACCAACGTGCTCGACCCAAGCGATCTGTTGCTCGGCGCCTCGGCCGTCACGTTCAAAGGCGCAGCCAGCGACGGCTTGGTCGGCAAGTGCAGCTCGCACCTGGGCCAAGTGATTCGTGACGACTACCGCATGAACCACCTCGACGAGGTTAACCAAACCTTTGGCCTCACCAGCCTGTTCGAAACCGACCCAGTCACCGTGTATCGCCAACAAGCCAACCGCCTGAAAAACGTCGGCCTGTAATCCCTGACACTGGCCGGGCCCGCGTTGGGCTCGGTCAGCACGGCCATCTTGTTGGAGCACCTGCACCGATGAAAAAACTGCTGCTATTGCTACCCGTCTCCTTTGCTGCTTGCGTAGGGGTGATGCTCTATCTGCAACCGCTAGACACCCCAGGCGAACCCAGCGTTTCCAAAGTTTCCAAAGCGCCTGCTGCGGATAAAAAACCGAGCGCAACCACTGATTTGGTCAGCACCCAGATCGCCCCCCTACCCGCCACCCTCGCCCCCTTGCCGCCGTCGTTCAAAGGCACGCAAGTGGATGGCAGCTTTCAGGTTGATGGCGCTGGCAATCTGCTGATCACCGGCGACATCCGCCGCATTTTCGATTACTTCCTCAGCTCCTACGGCGAGGAATCACTGCAAGACAGCGTTAAACGCCTGCGCGCCTATATCGCCAGCCAATTACCGCAGCCGGCGCAGGAACAAGCGCAAGCACTGCTGAACCAGTACATCGACTACAAGCGCGAACTGGTATTGCTGGAAAAAGACCTGCCGCAAATGGCCAACCTTGACGCCCTGCGCCAGCGCGAAACGGCCGTACAAGCCCTGCGCGCCAGGCTGTTTACCGCCGAGGCGCATCAAGCCTTCTTTGGCGGCGAAGAGGCCTACAACCAATTCACCTTGCAACGCCTGGCCATTCAGCACGACGACAAGCTCGACGCTGCCGCCAAAGGCGTGGCCCTGGACCAACTGCGTGCCGGCTTGCCGGAAGACTTGCAAGAAAGCGTGCTGCCGCAACTGCAAAACGAATTGCACACCCAGACCGAACAGCTGCGTGCCCAAGGCGCCAGCGCCGAGCAGGTTCGCGCCCTGCGCCAGCAACTGGTCGGCGCTGAAGCCACCACACGTCTGGAAGCCCTCGACCAGCAGCGCGCTGGCTGGAAACAACGCATCGCCAGCTTTGCAGCTGCCAAAGCACAGATCGAAAGCCAGAAAGGCCTGAGCGACGGCGACAAACAAAGCGCCATCCAGCAATTGGCCAACGAGCAGTTCAACGAAAACGAACGGCTGCGTTTGGATGCGGCAGTGGAGTTGTCGGCCAGCAAGGGCTAGATAACGGCGGTATATAGGGTGTGTGCCGGCGCTTAGCTCGGTCCGCACAGCACACCCCACACAACAAAAAGCCCGCACTAGGCGGGCTTTGTTTTGCTCGGCTTAATCAGCCGGCGATTTTGCGATCCAGCGAGAACTTGCCGGCGCCTTCAACCAGCAGCGCGGCGCTGATGGTGGCGAGGATCAGGGCATATTCAAAGCCGTTGGTAGCCATAAAGAAGCCGTTGCCGATATGTACCGCGAATATCGCCACCAGCATGGCCACGATCAGCGAGGCTGCTGCTGGGCGCACCAGCAAACCGATCACCAACGCAACGCCGCCGAAGAACTCGGCGCTACCGGCCAACAGCGCCATCAGGTAGCCAGGGTGAATACCGATACTGTCCATCCACTGGCCGGTGCCTGCCAGGCCATAACCGCCAAACAAACCAAAGAGTTTCTGCGACCCGTGGGAGGCGAAGGTTAGACCGGTGATAACACGCAGAATGGTGATACCGAAGCCAGCGCGGGTAGCGAGTACAGTGTTGATCAGCTTGTTCATGGTGCAATCCTTGTAGAAGGCTAAGTAGGTGTTGGTGGGCGTAGTTTAAATGATAAATTCGATACGAATAGCGCAATTTTCCCGCTATACCAATCAACTAATCAGATAAATAACACTCCCATCACTTCTTGGAACTGGCCACTTTGGCCTTGGGCACCAACTGCGCGCGCTCACGGTCGTAGGCCAGGTAGTACTTGTTTACCGCATTAACGTAGCTGACTACACCCATCCCTACCTGCTCCATGGCGATACGCTCCACCTGGAAGAACCATTGGTTGGGGTTTAGGCCACGGCGACGCGCTTCAGCGCGGAAACCCTGCACCCGTTGCGGACCGAGGTTGTAGGCGGCCAGAACAAAGGCCATACGCTCGCGCTCGTTGATCTGCGCGCTGTTAAAGAAGTTGCGACGGATCTTGGCCAGGTACTTGGCACTGGCCTGCACGTTGCCCTCCAGCGCCTTAACATCGGTCACGCCAACACTGCGCGCCGCCGCCGGGGTAATTTGCATCAGCCCGGTGGCACCGCCGGTGCCGCGCGCGGCGGGGTTAAGGGTGGACTCTTTAAAGGCCAACGCCGCCAAGGCCAGCCAGTCGATATCCTGCTCGTCAGCAAAACGCTGCAGCACCGGCCGGACTTTTTCCAAGCGCTGCCGATCCCCGCGAGCCAGCGGGTAATGCACTTTGTACAAGCGTCGGTAGATGCGTTGGAACGCTACATCCTGGTCCGTGGGGCTGTTGTAGCCGCTGAGAAATCGGTCAATGGCGGCGCGCAACATGGGCGCATCGGGGCGCACAAACCAGTTGATATCGCCTTGATCGCTGAGCACCAGTTGCCGCTCGATACGCAGTTTGGGCATCACTTTCAGCCAGCGCTCGGCAATCGGTAGCTCGACGGCGGTGTAGGGAAATATGCCCGCCTCGACCATCTCCAATACGTCTTCCACCGCCAAGCTAGGATCGACCCACTCGATACTCACCGGCGCCAGCTTGCGCAAGGCCAGGCGCTGGTTCAGTTCATCGAGTGCCTCGGCCGCCGCACTTCCCGCCGGCAGCGCCAGGCTGCGGCCGGTCAACTGTTCAATATGCTGATAGCGCTTATTGCCTTGGCGCCCGACGATCACCAGCGGCACATGGGCGCGAATGGCCATGCTCGGGCTGACGTCCTGGCCGCTGCGGGCATTAAGCAGTTCGCCCGGTACCACCACATCGCCCTCGCCGCGCTGCAAGGCGCCAAGCAATTGGTCTTTGGCTTTAGGGATGATTTTTAACGTGACTGGCCGCCCGTCATGGGCATTGCGGTTGAGGTATTGCTCGAAGGCCTTAAGGCGGTGGTATTCCTGGCCAATGGCCTGGCCTTTGACTTCACCAGAGCTATTGCGGCTCTGGTTGACCAGCACCCGTAGCACGCCGCTGCTGCGAATTTTGCTGAGGTCGCGCACCTCGCTCGGGTGTTGCCAGCCCTCCTGCGGCCCGGCCAAACGCGCGACCGCCGGCAACGGCAGCAGCACCAGGCACAGGACAAGCAGCAGCGCTCGCGTCATTTAAGCTCCAGACGCCGCGCCAGAGGGGCTGGCGGGGGTCAGCGTAAAAATTCCGATCGTCTCAGAGTGGCACCCGCCAAACGAGTTCCCCCGGCAAAAAGGGGCGCGGAGGGTCGCACAGCTTGCACTTGAGCGCCAGCCAAAGGGTGTAACGGCTTTAACAAGCGCACATAACTGGCTGTATTTTATGGCTTTATAGATGCGCTTACGGAGATGGTAAGCTGCACCGCTTCGCAGTGAGGTAGCACCATGCAACTCATCGACATTGGCGTCAATCTGACCCACGACAGCTTTGCCCAGAACTATGAAGCAGTGCTCGCCCGTGCCTATGAAGCCGGCGTCTGCCAACTGCTGTTGACCGGCACCAGCCTGCCAGGCAGCGAAAAAGCCCTTGAGCTGTGCGGTAAAGCCGATGAGCACGGCAATCGCCTGTTCAGCACGGCAGGCGTTCATCCCCATCAGGCCAGCGAATGGACCAGCAGCAGCGCCGCGCAATTGGCCGCGCTATTAAAGGAAGACGCGGTACGCGCCGTGGGCGAATGTGGGCTGGATTTTAACCGCGACTTTTCCCCGCGCCCGCAGCAGGAAAAAGCCTTGGAAGAACAGTTGGCCCTGGCCGTGGAGCTGCAGATGCCCGTGTTTCTCCACGAGCGCGATGCCAACCAACGCCTGTTGGAAATCTTGCGCGATTACCGCGACCGCTTACCGGCCGCTGTGGTGCATTGCTTCACGGGCGAGAAACGCGCGCTATTTAGTTACCTCGACCTGGACCTGCATATCGGCATTACCGGCTGGATCTGCGATGAGCGCCGCGGCACCCATCTGCACCCGCTGGTTAAGGAAATTCCCGTCGGTAGGCTGATGCTGGAAAGTGACGCGCCCTACCTGATGCCGCGCACCCTGCGGCCAAAACCCAAGAACGGTCGCAACGAGCCGGCATATTTGCCGGAAGTGCTGAATGAAGTGGCCAAGCACCGCGAGGAAACACCGGAGCATTTGGCTGCCCATACCACCGCCTGCGCACGGGCGTTTTTTAACCTTCCCGCGCTGTGATGGCGTGTAGTTGCAAACGCATCAGCAAACCCTAAAAAAACAGAGGAGGACTCTGTAATGGCAAAAGCGATGGCCCGCCATATTTTGGTAAAAACCGAGGCCGAAGCGGCCGCGCTGAAAAAACGTATCGCCGCCGGCGAAGCGTTTGATGTGCTGGCAAAGAAATACTCCACCTGCCCTTCCGGCAAAAAAGGTGGCGACTTGGGCGAGGTGCGACCGGGGCAGATGGTGAAGTCCATTGACCAGGTGATTTTCAAAAAGGAACTGCGCACCGTGCATGGCCCGGTGAAAAGCCAGTTTGGCTATCACTTGGTGCAAGTGTTTTACCGCGACTGAGCCCTAGCCAGCGCAAACCAGCGCGCGTCAAGGAAGCGTCTGTCGCGGTTAGCACTGCATGCTCAGCGTACTGGCGGAAACAGCCGCCAGCACCCAGCAGCGCAACTCTTTAACTATTGCGTCCTATCGGTTTTGACCAAGAGGGACGCAATGAAAAACCACCTTATTCTGCAGTTCTTCGGCCTGTGCGCTGCCATCCTGCTGGTAGGTGCGCCAGCAGTGGCGCAGCCTGTGCCGTGGGTATACCGCACTGATTCGCGCCCACCCGCAGAGGTGTTTGCTAACGGCTTTGTGACCTGGGGCACTTCACCCAGCCTCTTTGACCATATCTTTTTGGCCTCTTGCCAAGCACAAGCGCGAGAAAAAATCGATCGGCATGGGTAAGCACAATGGGGCGACGCAGCATCGCCCTGGTCATTGGCGAGAGAATGCTCCGCACCGGAGCACCGTTGGCCAATAGGGAGGGGCAAAACGGCCTCTGGCTGTATACCATCCAGCCGGATGCCACTTATCTGCGTTCGACGGACGTACTAAGGCAAGCCATAGCGGCAGGCAACAGCGAGCGAGATGGCTATGGCGTCCAGCACGCGCAAATTCTGGAAAACG
>NZ_JBBNAH010000313.1:0-13649 GCF_037994325.1 Pseudomonas sp. | reverse complement strand
CGATTACACCGATAAAAATGTGGTGGTGATCGGCAGTGGCGCCACCGCCGTAACGTTGGTGCCGGCCATGGCCGAGCAGGCCCGTCAGGTCACTATGCTGCAACGCTCGCCCAGCTATATCGCCTCGTTGCCGGCCACCGATGTGGTGGCGGATTTCTTGCGTAAGCACTTGTCCGAAGGGCGCGCCCATAGCCTGGCGCGTTGGAAGAATGTGCTGCTGACCCTGGGCTTTTTTCAGTTCTGCCGCCGCGCGCCAAGCCTGGCACGTAAGCTTCTGCGTTTTGGCGTGAAGCGTGAACTGCCGGCCGGCTATGCGGTGGACACCCACTTCAACCCGCAGTACCAGCCGTGGGACCAGCGCCTGTGTGCCGTGCCCAATGGCGACCTGTTCAAAGCGCTGAAAAGCGGCAAGGCGCAGATGGTTACCGAGCACATCGACACCCTGACCGAAACCGGCATTCGCCTGCGTTCGGGGCAAGAGCTGGCAGCGGACATTATCGTCACTGCCACCGGCTTGAAGTTGCAGGCCTGTGGCGGCATGAGCATCGAGGTAGACGGCACGCCGGTGCAGATCGGCGACACCCTGGCCTACAAAGGCATGATGCTGAGCAACGTGCCTAACTTCGCCCTGTGTGTGGGCTACACCAACGCTTCCTGGACGCTGCGCTCGGACTTGGCCTCGCGCTATGTGTGCCGCGTGCTGAATTACATGGACGAGAACGGCTACAAAATGTGCGTAGCCAGGCATGTGGCGCGCTCGGTAGCGAAACGACCGCTGCTGGATATGTCGGCCGGCTACGTACTGCGCGCCGCCGATGTACTGCCCAAACAAGGCCCCGGTGCGCCGTGGCAGATGAAGCAGAACTACATCCTCGACCTGTTCAACCTGCGCTACTCAGCGCTGGAAGACGGCACCCTGACATTTCGCCACGACCCCGCCCTAGGTATGGCGCCGCGCATCGTCGAGCGCGCCGCCTCCGCTGCGTAAGGTTTATGCCGTTGGTCTCGTAGGGTGTGCCGGTCCGCGTAAGGTGCGCGCACCAGGCGGTCATCCGATAAACGAGTTGTCAAACCTTCACCCCTTGCTCACGCAGGCGCTTGTACAGGGTGTTGCGGCTCAGGCCGAGCTGGCGGGCGAGGTGGGAGATGTTCCGCCCGCACTGTTCGTACTGGCTTTTCAAGTCGCTGTCGTCCACCGGCAGCGGCTTAAACTCCGGCACCTTGGGCATTTCGCCGCTAGGTAAGTCGGCCAAGAAATCATCGGGTAAATGTTCGGCGTGAATCGGTTGGTCGTCGGCCATGGCCAGGGCGATTTGCAGCACGCTGCTGAGCTGGCGCAGGTTGCCGGGCCAGGGGTGGCGCAGCAGCAGTTCCATCACTTCATTGCTTAAGCCGGCCCATTGGTAGGGCTCGCGGTGGTGTTCCCAGAGCCGCTGGATCATGGCCTGTTTGTCGCTGCGTTCGCGCAGCGGCGGCAGTTCCAGGTTAAGGCCGCTGATGCGGTAGTAGAGGTCTTGGCGGAACAGGCCGCTGTCCACATCCTGGCGCAGGGCACGGTTGGTGGCCGAGATCAGGCGGATGTCTACCGGGTATAACTCGCTGCTGCCCAGGGGTTGTACGCAACGCTCCTGCAACACCCGTAGTAAGCGCGCCTGCACCCGCAGCGGCATATCGCCGACTTCATCGAGAAACAGCGTGCCTTTATGCGCCTTGCGGATCAGGCCGATGCTGCCTTTCTGGTTGGCGCCGGTGAAGGCGCCTTTTTCGTAGCCAAATAGCTCGGATTCCACCAGCTCAGCCGGAATAGCCGCACAGTTCACCGCGATCAAACTCTGCCGCGCGCGCGAGCTGGCATGATGCAGGGCCTTAACGAAGACCTCTTTGCCCACCCCAGTTTCGCCGTAGACCAAGATCGGAATGTCTTTTTCCAGCAGGCGCTCGGCTTGGCGTACGGCTTTGTCCACGCGCGGATCGCCGAGGTTGATGGAGGCCAGGGTAAATGGGCTTTGTGCCGGTTTTTCTTGTGGCTTGGTAATCGGCGGCGGCGCCGGGCGGAAGTCGCGGGCCTGAATCGGCACAGGCTGTTTGGGCCGTTTCAGCTGCGCATGGAAGCGGAAACGCCCGCCGGCGCGCAGGTTAAACGGCAAGTCTTGCGGCTGATTAAGCAGTTGCTGCAACGGAATATCGAACAGGCTTTCGATGGTCACCGCCGCCAGGCTGATGCCCAGCAGGCTGTCGGCACGGCGGTTGGCGGACACCACCTGGCCGGTTTCATCGAACACCACCAGCCCGGCCCAGGGGCTGTCGAGGTTGTTCAGGCTGGTGTTAAAGGTCAGCTGGAAATAGCCCTGTTGGAACAGGTTGAGGATCAGCCGGTTTTCCACCGACTGGCTCATCATTTTCACCATGCCCAGGGTGTGCGAGGGCGGCAGGTAGCTGTCGCTGGACACATCAAGCACGGCGATCATCTGCCGCTGCTCGTTGAAAATCGGCGAGGCCGAGCCGGTCATAAAGCGGTTGGCTTTAAGGAAGTGTTCGTCGTGCTGAATATGCACCGGCTGCGCACAGCTCAGCGCGGTGCCAATGGCGTTGGTGCCGGTGTAGCGCTCCAGCCAACTGGCGCCGGCGACAAAACCGGCGGCGTGGTTGGGCTCGATAAAGCGCTGGTCGCCCCAGCTTTGCAGCACTTGGCCCTGGTTGTCGGCGAGCATGATCAGGCAGTTGGAGTTCGCCAGGATATTGCCGTAGTAGGGCAGCACTTCTTTATGGGTGGTTTGCAC
Organism: Pseudomonas sp.; assembly: GCF_037994325.1. GTDB lineage: Bacteria > Pseudomonadota > Gammaproteobacteria > Pseudomonadales > Pseudomonadaceae > Aquipseudomonas. Next base: position 10,869 of record NZ_JBBNAH010000313.1, on the reverse strand, counting down.
CAGCGCCTGTTGGCTTTCCAGTAACGCCGACACTTCGCCGGGGCTGGGTTGCACAAACACCGGGGCACTCTGGTGCGTCAGGCCGAAGTCTCGGCAGCGGCTCCAGGAGTCTTGAATGATGGTGTCGTGGGGCAGGGCGCTTTCGGCCATGACAGGGTCTCGCGTGGTTTTGTTTTTATTGTTTGCCAGCTATCGACCGGTCTTTGCCGGGCTGGTTCAGTGTCGTCTATGACTGTTCAAAGTCAACAGTGGCCACTGTTCAGTTGTTCACGTTTAGCTGTTCAAGGCTGTTCAGTGCACCTGCTCAGCGCCCTTGTTCATTGGGCGAAAAGCCTTTGCTGACAGGGTGTTGCAAGCTCCGGGCCGAGGTTGGCACAGAACTGGCTCTGTATATGCCCAAAGGTTGACGCGGGCCACTGCGCTAAAACCGACAACAACAATAAAAAGGACGACTTATGTCGCTAGTGCTTGAACACGTCACGCGTGTGGTCGACGGCATAACCCATATCGACGACGCCTCGCTTAGTTTCGAACCCGGCTCCTTTAACGTTCTGCTCGGCCGCACCTTATCCGGCAAAACCAGCCTGATGCGTTTGATGGCTGGCCTGGATAAGCCCAATAGCGGGCGCATTCTGATGAATGGCGCGGACATGACCCACGTGCCGGTGCGTAAGCGCAACGTGTCGATGGTCTATCAGCAGTTCATCAATTACCCGACCCTCACCGTCTTTGAAAATATCGCCTCGCCGCTGCGGCAGGCGGGCTTTAAAGAGGCCGAGATTGTTGACCGCGTGCACGCCACGGCGAAGATGCTGCGCATCGACGCCTTGCTCAAGCGCCATCCGCTGGAGCTGTCCGGCGGCCAGCAGCAGCGCACGGCCATGGCCCGAGCGCTGGTCAAAGATGCCTCGCTGATCCTCTTCGATGAGCCGCTGGTTAACCTCGACTACAAGCTGCGTGAAGAGCTGCGCCAGGAAATGCGCGAGCTGTTTGCCGCGCGCCATACCATTGCCATTTACGCCACCACCGAGCCCAACGAAGCGTTGGCCTTGGGCGGCACCACTACCATCCTGCATGAAGGCCGCGTGGTGCAGAGCGGCAAGACTGCCGACGTGTATCACCGCCCGCAGCAAGTGCTGGCCGCTGAGCTGTTCTCCGAGCCGCCGATCAACCTGATGCCAGGGCGGATCAGCGGCACCGAGGTGAGCTTTGCCGATTCGGTGCACTTCCCGCTAAACCCGGACCTGCAAAATATCGGCGAGGGCGAATACCGTTTTGGCGTGCGCCCCAGCCATATCGGCCTGGTGCCGAGCAATGACGATGATCTGGAATTGGCGGTGACCGTGGAGCTGGCGGAAATCAGCGGGTCAGAAACCTTTCTGCATGTGCGTAACGAGCAGTTTGTGCTGGTGCTGCATCTGCCTGGCGTGCACGAGTACGACGTGGATACCGCGATCCTTATCTACATCCCCACCCATAAGCTGTTTGTCTTCGCCGCCGACGGCCGCCTGATTCAGGCCCCCAGTCGCCGCGTTGGGAGGGTTGCCTGATGGCCGAGATCCGTTTGCACCACCTGGCCCACAGTTACAGCAAAACCCCCAATGGCCCGGACGATTACGCGATTCGCGAGATGAACCATATCTGGGAGCAGGGCGGCGCCTATGCCTTGCTCGGCCCATCGGGCTGCGGCAAGTCGACCTTGCTGAACATTATTTCCGGGTTGCTTAGCCCCTCCGAAGGCGAAGTGCAGTTCGACGGCAAGGTGGTGAACTTGCTGCCGCCGGAAGAGCGCAATATCGCCCAGGTTTTCCAGTTTCCGGTGGTGTACGACACCATGACGGTGTTCGATAACCTGGCCTTTCCCCTGCGCAACCAAGGCATGAACGAAGCCAAGGTGCTGAGCAAGGTAAACGAGATTGCCGAGGTGCTCGACCTGCACCCGCTGCTGAGCAAAAAGGCTAAGAACCTCACCGCCGATGAGAAGCAAAAGGTCTCCATGGGCCGTGGCCTGGTGCGTGACGACGTGTCGGCGATTCTGTTCGACGAGCCGCTGACGGTGATCGACCCGCACCTGAAGTGGAAGCTGCGCCGCAAGCTCAAGCAGATTCATGAGCAGTTCAATATCACCATGGTTTACGTCACCCACGATCAGCTGGAGGCCTCGACCTTCGCCGATAAAATTGCGGTGATGTACGGCGGCCAGATCGTGCAGTTCGGCACCCCGCGTGAGTTGTTTGAACGGCCGAGCCACACCTTTGTTGGCTACTTCATCGGTAGCCCGGGTATGAACCTGATCGATGTCACCCGCACCAGTGGTGGGGTGAAGTTTGCCAATACCGAGTTGCCGTTAAGTGCGGCGCTTAATCAGCGTTTGGCGGCATTGCCCGAGGCGAAGTTGAAAGTCGGTATTCGCCCGGAATTTATCCATATCTGGGACGGCCCTTACGACGATGCCCTGTGCGGCGACGTGCAGCATGTTGAAGATCTGGGCACTTACAAAATCCTCACCCTCAACCTCGATGGCCAGCAGCTGAAAGTGCGTTTGCAGGAAGACCAGCCGGTGCCGCAGCAAAAGGTGTACCTGAGCTTTCCGGCGCAGTGGCTGATGGTTTATGCCGATGAGTACTTAGTTGAAACCCTGGTAGAAGCACCAGCGGAGGTAACGCCATGAAGGTGCAAAACAACAAGGCCTGGTTTTTGGTATTGCCGGTGTTTTTGCTGGTGGCCTTTAGCGCCATCGTGCCGATGATGACGGTGGTGAACTACTCGCTGCAGGATATTTTCGACCAGTCTAGCCGCTACTTTGTCGGCGCCGATTGGTACCGCCAGGTGTTGGCCGATCAGCGCTTGCACGACTCGCTGCTGCGCCAATTTATCTATTCGGCCTGTGTGCTGTTGATCGAAATTCCCTTAGGCATCGGCATCGCCTTGTGCATGCCCACCAAGGGCCGCATGGCCTCGCTGGTGCTGATTGTGCTGGCGATTCCGCTGCTGATTCCATGGAACGTGGTCGGCACCATCTGGCAGATTTTCGGCCGCGCCGACATCGGCTTGATGGGCTACACCCTGAACAAGCTGGGCATCTCCTACAACTACGCGGCCAATACCGGCGATGCCTGGGCCACGGTGTTGATTATGGATGTGTGGCACTGGACCTCCTTGGTGGCGCTGCTCTGTTACTCGGGGCTGCGCGCCATTCCGGATGTGTATTACCAGGCCGCGCGAATTGACCGCGCTTCGGCGTGGGCGGTGTTCCGCCATATCCAACTGCCGAAGCTGAAAAGCGTGCTGCTGATCGCCGTGATGCTGCGCTTTATGGACAGCTTCATGATTTACACCGAGCCCTTTGTGCTGACCGGTGGCGGGCCGGGGAATGCGACGACTTTCCTTAGCCAAACCCTGACGCAAATGGCCATCGGCCAATTCGACTTAGGCCCGGCAGCGGCGTTCTCGCTGGTGTACTTCCTGATCATTCTGTTGGTGTCGTGGGTGTTCTATACCGCCATGACCCACAACGACAAAAACCGCTGAGGTCCGCGCCATGACGACAAGAAAAAAAGTGGTGTTGGTGCTCTACATTCTGTTTCTGCTGGTGCCGATTTATTGGCTGTTGAACATGTCGTTCAAAACCAATAACGAGATTCTCGGCGGCCTGAGCCTGTGGCCCAGTGAGTTCACCCTGTCCAACTACAAGGTGATTTTCACTGACCCCAGTTGGTACACCGGCTATCTCAACTCGCTGTATTACGTAACGCTGAATACGGTCATTTCCCTGACCGTGGCGCTGCCTGCGGCCTATGCGTTTTCCCGTTATCGCTTCCTCGGTGACAAGCACCTGTTCTTCTGGCTGCTGACCAACCGCATGGCGCCACCGGCGGTGTTTTTGCTGCCGTTCTTCCAGCTGTATTCGTCCATCGGCTTGTTCGATACCCATATCGCTGTGGCGCTGGCGCACTGCCTGTTTAACGTGCCGTTGGCGGTGTGGATTCTCGAGGGCTTTATGTCCGGCGTGCCGAAAGAAATCGACGAAACGGCGTATATCGACGGCTACAGCTTCCCGAAATTCTTCGGCAAGATTTTTATCCCGTTGATTGGTTCGGGCATCGGCGTGACGGCGTTTTTCTGCTTTATGTTCTCGTGGGTCGAGCTGCTGTTGGCGCGCACCCTGACCTCGGTAAACGCCAAGCCGATTGCGGCGGTGATGACCCGCACGGTGTCGGCCTCCGGTATCGACTGGGGCGTGCTGGCGGCAGCCGGGGTGCTGACTATTCTGCCGGGCATGCTGGTGATTTGGTTTGTCCGTAACCATGTAGCCAAGGGCTTTGCCCTGGGCCGGGTGTGAGGAACTGATGATGGAATGGATGGCCTGGACGACTCCCACCGCTGCGTTCTTTGGCGCAATTGCCTTGCTGCTGGCGGGCATGACGGTGTGGGAGCTGCGCTCGCCTTGCGTTGAGCGCCGTGGGTTTTTACCGATTGCCACCACCCGTGGTGATCGTTTGTTTATCGGTCTTCTCGGAAGCGCTTACCTGCATCTGCTGGTGATTGGCGCGACTGAATGGAGCATCTGGGTGGCGTCCGCGCTGTCTCTGGTGTGGCTGTTGGCTGTGATGCGTTGGGGGTAGCCGGCGGGCGGGGCGGCCCTGCCTGTTTTGTGTCCGCGCCCGCTGAGTTTGGTATGTCCCACCTAATAATTACCAGGAGGTGTCTATGTTGAACAAAAACAACAAACTGCGACATAGCGTGACGTTGGCGGCGATTTTCGCCCTGAGTGGCTTGAGTGCAACGGCCTGGGCAGATGCCTACGAAGACGCGGCAAAAAAATGGATCGGCAGCGAGTTCAAGCCGTCGACCCTGACCCCCGAGCAGCAATTGGATGAGCTCAAGTGGTTTATCAAAGCCGCCGAGCCGTTCCGTGGCATGAAGATCAACGTGGTGTCGGAAACCCTGACCACCCACGAATATGAGTCCAAGGTGCTGGCCAAGGCCTTTAGCGAAATCACCGGCATCCAGTTGACCCACGACCTGCTGCAAGAAGGCGACGTGGTGGAAAAACTGCAAACGCAAATGCAGTCGGACAAAAATATCTACGACGGCTGGGTGAATGACTCCGACCTGATCGGTACCCACTTTCGCTACGGCAAAACCGAGTCGATCACCGACCTGATGGCCAACGAGGGCAAAAACTTCACCTCGCCAACCCTGGACCTGAAAGACTTTATCGGTATCTCCTTTACCACCGCGCCGGACGGCAAGGTGTATCAACTGCCTGACCAGCAATTCGCCAACCTGTATTGGTTCCGTGCGGACTGGTTTGAACGCGCCGACCTCAAAGCCAAGTTCAAAGAGAAGTACGGCTACGAGCTGGGCGTGCCGGTGAACTGGTCGGCTTATGAAGACATCGCCAAGTTCTTTAGCGAAGACGTTAAAGAAATCGACGGCAAGCGCGTTTACGGGCACATGGACTACGGCAAGAAAGACCCGTCGCTGGGCTGGCGCTTCACCGATGCCTGGTTCTCCATGGCCGGTGGCGGCGACAAAGGCTTGCCTAACGGCTTGCCGGTGGACGAGTGGGGTATTCGCGTAGAGGACTGCCACCCGGTGGGTTCCAGCGTCACCCGTGGTGGCGACACCAACGGCCCGGCCGCAGTGTTTGCCACGCAGAAGTACGTCGACTGGATGCGCGCTTATGCACCGCCAGAAGCGGCGGGCATGACCTTCTCCGAGTCCGGCCCGGTACCGTCGCAGGGTAACATTGCTCAGCAAATCTTCTGGTACACCGCCTTTACCGCCGATATGACCAAACCGGGGCTGCCGGTGGTAAACGCCGATGGCACGCCAAAATGGCGTATGGCGCCGTCGCCGCGTGGGCCGTACTGGGAAGAGGGCATGAAGCTCGGTTATCAGGACGTGGGTTCCTGGACGTTCCTCAAATCCACCCCAGAGAAACAACGCTTGGCCGCTTGGCTGTATGCGCAGTTTGTGACCTCGAAAACCGTTTCGCTGAAAAAGACCATCACCGGTCTGACGCCGATTCGTGAGTCGGATATCAACTCGCAAGCCATGACTGACCTGGCGCCAAAACTCGGCGGTTTGGTTGAGTTCTACCGCAGCCCAGCCCGCGTGCAATGGACCCCGACCGGGACCAACGTGCCGGACTACCCGCGCTTGGCGCAGCTGTGGTGGAGCCATATCTCCGAAGCTGCCAGCGGCGAGAAAACCCCGCAGGAAGCGCTCGACGGCTTGGCTAAAGACCAGGACGCGATCATGACCCGCCTGGAACGCTCGAAAGTGCAGCCGATTTGCGGGCCGAAAATGAATCCGGAACGCGACGCTCAGTACTGGTTTGACCAGCCAGGTGCGCCGAAACCAAAACTGGCTAACGAGAAACCGAAAGGCGAAACCGTTAACTACAACGATCTGTTGAAGTCGTGGGAAGCGGCGCGCAAATAAGCGCTCGTAGAAAACAAAAACGGCACCTCAAAGGGTGCCGTTTTTTTATGGCTGCTTTTTTTGTTGGGCTTCGCTGCGCTCAACCCAACCTTTGCGCCAACCTCAATCGTGCAAATGCTCGGCCGCATACAACGTGTTTTCCAACAAACACGCCCGCGTCATCGGCCCAACGCCGCCCGGAACTGGCGTAATCCAACCCGCGCGGGGCAGGGCGGTGTCATACACCACGTCGCCAACCAACTTGCCGTCGTCCTGGCGATTGATACCCACGTCAATCACGATGGCGCCCGGTTTGATCCACTCACCTTTAACCAGCCCCGGTTTACCGGCAGCCACGACCACCAAATCCGCACGGCCGACGTGGCCGGCCAGGTCTTTGGTGAAGCGATGGGTCACGGTCACGGTGCAGCCAGCGAGCAGCAGTTCCATCGCCATCGGCCGCCCGACAATATTGGACGCGCCAACGATCACCGCATCCATGCCATATAAGTCGACACCAGTGCTGGCCAGCAAGGTCATGATGCCCTTGGGCGTGCACGGCCGTAGCAGCGGGATACGCTGGGCCAGGCGGCCGATATTAAACGGGTGGAAGCCATCGACATCTTTATCCGGGCGGATGCGCTCCAGCAGTTGCGAGGCGTCCAGATGCTCCGGCAGCGGCAGTTGCAGAAGGATGCCGTCGATGGTGGCGTCATCGTTGAGGCGGTCGATCAGCTCGCGCAGTTCGTCCTGGCCAGTGCTGGCCGGCAGGTCATAGGCATGGGAAAGAAAGCCGACTTCTTCGCAGTCTTTACGCTTGTGCGAAACATACACCTGCGATGCGGGATCGCTGCCGACCAGGATTACAGCCAGGCCAGGCGTACGCAGCCCTTGCTCGCTGCGTTCGGCGACACGTTGGGCGATCTGCTTGCGCAGGCTAGCGGCGATCGCCTTGCCGTCGATAAGTTGTGCGGTCATGACGCTTGGTTAACCATCGGAAATGATTGAAAAAGGACGCGCATTCTCGCATGACCGGCCGGGCGGGCAAAGGCAGGCGGTCAGCAATTTGGCGTAACTCCTTTATCTCACTGAATTTTTTACGTTTTAGTGTTGACGGCAAGTGAGCTCGTCTATAACATTCGCCCCGCTTGTCGAGCACAGCCAAGTGCCCGTAGCTCAGCTGGATAGAGCATCCGCCTTCTAAGCGGATGGTCGCAGGTTCGAGTCCTGCCGGGCACGCCATCAGGCTGTTTGGCAATACAAGTAACGCAACACAGCAACAACGCAATATGGTGGGCGTAGCTCAGTTGGTAGAGCACAGGATTGTGACTCCTGTTGTCGTGGGTTCGATCCCCATCGTCCACCCCATATTCGAAAAGACGCCAGGCTTATCAAAGTCTGGCGTCTTTGCTTCAAAGCTTCGCGGACGTGGTGGAATTGGTAGACACACTGGATTTAGGTTCCAGCGCCGCAAGGCGTGAGAGTTCGAGTCTCTCCGTCCGCACCAAATATAGTTTCGCCGGCTTCCGTTGAGCTTCGCGAAGCCAGTAACAAAGCCGCCTAGAGCGGCTTTTTTATTGCCTTGAGTTTTGCTTTCTTTCGTCATCTTTTGCGCGCGCAATGTACCTTGCGCCGTACATTCCGAGTTCGAGCAGCGGGCTATGTACAGATGCCCCTAACCGATACCGCTCCCACTGCCAGGGGGCAGAGCACTTTCCCGCCCTGTTGCGCGGTGCAGATTGTTAGCCGCTCTTAACCTGCGCCTTAGCTTTTTTCCCTGCCGTCTTGGCTTTGCTTTTTATCGCTGCCTCCAGTGGGCCAGGTTCTTCTCTTACCGCCATTACCGAGCGCCGTTGACTGCCATAGGTGTTGAGGTGGCCTGCTGGGGTATCGAGCTTGGCCGCCAGTGCTGCCTGTCCCTCAACGAGGGTGCGCAGGGTGTTGAGAATTTCGCTTAAAGCGGCATCGCCAGGGTTGCTGTCCACCCCGCACAGCGCTTGTTTAAGGATGCTGTTGATCAACGTCTGATAGCCCATGCCTTGAGCGTCGGCGCGCTGGCGTGCCGCTTCCAGCACGGCATCGTCGAGCATGATGGTGATGCGGGTTTTGCCTTTGGTTGGCGCCACAGGCCCGCGTGTTGCCGTGCTGAAGTCGTATGCGTCTTTCATGTTCACCCACCTCTGTATTGCTGAATCTCGCGCGGCTGGGCTTTGCGCGCGGATATCAGCCTTACGAAATTGGGATCCCGGTAGGTGTAAACCACCACCAGTATCCTGCCCTTGCTGTCTTCGCCCAAGGTTACCCAGCGCTCTTCGTTGTGATCGTGGTCCGCCAGGGTCAGGGCCTGCGCATCGCTTAGCACGGTCGCCGCGTCGGTCAGGCGCACTGCGTGTTTATTGAAGTTGCTGCGTGCTTTTTGCGGATCAAACTGGATCGTGAATGCCATTATGCATACTCGATATGTATTTATGGGGGTTTGAGGTCGATGTCGAGACGGGTGGTCGTTCGCTCCGGATGAGCCGCCGTGCCGCCGTTGTTCGAGCTGTCTGCATCGTTTTGTGCAAGACGTTATTGGGGCAGACCCAGTGGCGCTTCGCAGCCAGCCAGGTCGCCGGTGTCTGTCATGCCGGGCTTATAGCGCTGTGGCTTGCGCTTACTTTGCGCAGGTAGTTGCAAGTCATTAAATCCCAATATATGAGATGTAAATATATATGTTGAGATTTTTACCGGCATCGTTTTATAGTCGACGCCACGCACTCACTACCAAAAACAAATTCAGGTGAAGCGATGCAGGCTCAGTTAATCGCCCTCGATTGGGGGACCACCTCGTTGCGTGCCTACCGGCTCGCAGCTGGCGCCAAGGTACTGCAAGAGCGCACGCTCAGCGCGGGCGTCATGCAGCTGCCGAAAACGGCGCGGCTGGTGGCGGGGGAGCTGTGCAGCGATGGCTTTGAACTGGCATTCGATGAGGCCTGTGGTGATTGGCTCGACGCCGAGCCCCACCTTCCGGTTATCGCCTGCGGTATGGTCGGCAGCGCCCAGGGTTGGCGCGAAGCGGCCTACTGCGACACTCCCGCCAATGTCGCCCGTTTGGGCCATGCCCTGATTACTGTGCGCAGCGTGCGCGGTACGGCCATTCATATCGTTCCCGGCGTCATTCAGCGCTCGCGCTTACCCAATGTGATGCGCGGCGAAGAAACCCAAGTGCTCGGCGCGCTGCACCATTTGCCCGCTGACGGCCAAGCCCCTCTATTAATTGGTCTACCTGGCAGCCATTCGAAATGGGTCGAAGTGGCGGACCACTGCATCGTCCACTTCGACACCTTTATGACCGGCGAGCTGTTCGCCGTGCTTTGCGAGCACAGCATCCTCGGCCGCACCCAACAACGCAGTGCGCTTTTCGACGCCGATGCCTTTGATCGCGGCGTGCAGGTGGCGCTTTCCCGGGAAGGTGAAATCGGCCCGCTATCGACCTTGTTCAGCGCCCGCACCCTGGGGCTGACCGGCATGTTGAGCGCCTCCGCGCAGCCGGATTATCTCTCTGGTTTGCTGATCGGCCATGAGCTGCTGGCGCTGGCCACCACCTTGCGCCACCGGCACAGCGGTGCAGCGCTACCCGCCGTTTTACTGATCGGCAATTACCAACTCTGCCAGCGTTACAGTCGTGCGTTGGCTGCCTGCGGCTTTGCCTCGGTAGGCCTGGCTGAGCAGGCCACCGAACGCGGCTTGTGGTACCTGGCTGAACAAGCCGGATTGTTATCGACCCCTGTTTCTTCTCCTGCTTAAAGCGAGGCCAGTCATGTTTAAACAAGCATTGGCGGAGAACGGATTGATCGCCATTTTGCGTGGGCTACATCCGTCAGAAGCGCAGGCCATTGGCCGGGTTCTGTATGACGCCGGCTTTCGCGTTATCGAGGTGCCACTCAATTCGCCGCAGCCTTACGAGAGCATTCGCATTCTGCGCGATAGCTTGCCCGCCGATTGCCTGATTGGCGCCGGCACCGTGCTGTCGCCACAGCAGGTTGAGGCGGTCAAGGCTGCAGGCGGGCAGGTGATTGTTATGCCCCATAGTGACCCTGCCGTACTGCGCGCGGCCAAGGCGGCTGGCTTGTATTTGGCTCCCGGAGTCGCAACGCCCACCGAAGCGTTTGCTGCGCTGGCTGAAGGCGCCGATGTGCTCAAGCTGTTCCCGGCTGAACAGATGGTACCCGTGCTGGTCAAGGCTTGGTTGGCGGTGCTACCTGCCGGCACCGTGCTGCTGCCAGTGGGCGGCATTTCGCCAACAAATATGCAGGCGTTTATCGAGGCCGGTGTGAAGGGTTTTGGCTTGGGTTCCGGTTTGTACAAACCGGGCATGTCAGTGGCTGAGGTTGGGCGCAATGCCGACGCCTACGTCAGCGCCTGGCGAACATTGTCTTAGCTGTTTTGGTTTAGGGA
>NZ_JBBNAH010000312.1:0-3118 GCF_037994325.1 Pseudomonas sp. | reverse complement strand
GCTCACAGCGCCTTGCGGTGCTGCATTTTAAATAGTGGCGTCCCCTAGGGGACTCGAACCCCTGTTACCGCCGTGAAAGGGCGGTGTCCTAGGCCACTAGACGAAGGGGACGCAAAACCCTTCTAACAACTCAACCCGTTCTAGGAACCGGTTGTGGCAAGCCTTTCGGCTTTAGAGATTGGTGGAGATAAACGGGATCGAACCGTTGACCTCTTGCATGCCATGCAAGCGCTCTCCCAGCTGAGCTATACCCCCATCTCGAGGACGGGGCGCATGTTAAATGTGAGCCCCTGACCTGTCAACACTATTTTTCCTACATACCAATTTTTTATGCTGACAGAACAACTACTTACCCTGCCCTGCCAGCATTTATCAGCTATAAAACCCACGTTTTATGCCAGTTAGGCACTGCTCGCCAACAGCTTTTCCCACTCTTTGGTTTCTTTTTTCGACACACCACCGAGCAGTTCAATGGCCTGGCGCAGGCGGAAACGGGTGAGGTCCGGGCCGAGAATTTCCATGGCATCCAGCACCGATACCGAACTGGCCTGGCCGGTGATGGCGACAAACATCAGTGGCATGGCATCGCGCAGTTTCAGCTCCAAATGCTCAACCACCGCCTGAATGCAGCCGGTGATCTTGTCTTTTTCCCACTGACGCAGCGCTTCGAGCTTCCACAAGATCAGTTGCAGTACCTGACGCACTTGCTCCGGCGAGAGCTTCTTGTGTTCGAACAGCGCGGCATCCAGCGGCAAGGCACCGGCAAAGAAGAAGTTAGCCAACGGCGCGACCTGACTCAGGGTTTCCACCCGGCCCTGTACGTGCGGGGCAATCTTCATCAAGTACTCAGGGTTCAATGCCCACTTCTGCATTTGCGCGGCAAACGCCTCAACGCTCAGCTCACGAATCCACTGGCCGTTCAGCCAGGAGAGTTTTTCCAGGTCGAAAATCGGCCCGCCCAGCGAAACCCGCTGAATGTCGAAGTGCTCGACCATTTCGTCCAGGGTGAATTTTTCACGCTCATCCGGCATCGACCAGCCCATACGGCCGAGGTAGTTGAGCATCGCCTGCGGCAGGTAGCCCATACGCTCGTAGAAGGTGATCGAGGTCGGGTTTTTGCGTTTGGACAGCTTGCTCTTGTCCGGGTTACGCAGCAGCGGCATATAGCACAGCTGCGGCTGTTCCCAGCCAAAGTATTCGTAGAGCTTGATGAGTTTGGGCGCCGACGGCAGCCATTCTTCGCCGCGCAGCACGTGGGTGATGCCCATCAAATGGTCGTCGACCACGTTGGCCAGGAAGTAGGTGGGCAGGCCGTCGGTTTTCATCAGCACTTGCATGTCCATGCGATCCCATGGAATTTCCACGGTGCCGCGCAGCATGTCCGGCACTTCGCAGACGCCCTCGGTGGGCATCTTCATCCGTGTGACATGCGGCTCGCCGGCGGCAATGCGTTGCTGCGCCTCGTCGCGGCTCAGGTGCATGCACAGGCCGTCGTAGCGTGGGGTTTCTTTCTTTTCAGTTTGCTCGGCGCGCAGTTTGTCCAGGCGCTCGGCGGTGCAGAAGCAGTGGAAGGCGTGGCCTTTTTCCACCAGTTCGGCGTTGTACTTTTGGTAAATCGGGCCGCGCTCGCTCTGCCGGTACGGGCCGTGTGGGCCGCCAACATCCGGGCCTTCGCTCCATTCAATGCCCAGCCAGCGCAGGGCGTCGTAGATCTGTTGTTCCGACTCGCGGGTGGAGCGCACCTGGTCGGTGTCTTCAATACGCAAAATGAACTCACCACCGTGCTGACGGGCAAAGCACAGGTTGAACAGCGCGATATACGCGGTGCCAACGTGGGGGTCGCCGGTGGGCGATGGTGCGATACGGGTGCGTACTTTAGTCATGGACAGTCTCGAATCAGCAGATCATTTAAAGGCGCTTCAGCGCAGGCAGAGCGTGCCAGCGCAGGAGAATTCAGAAAGTGGCCGGCAATGTTACCAGCCGCACCACAGAAGGCTCCAGCAAACCGCCTTCTTCCAAGCGCAGGCTGCGCATCAGAAAGTCGAGAAACGCCTTCACCTTCATAGCCTGAAAGCGCCGCGACGGGTACACCGCGTACACCTCGCCCACCGGCAAGCGCACGTCGGGCAGCAATTCCACCAGTTGCCCACGCACCACTTGGTCCTCACTGAGCATAAAGGGCAACGCCGCGATACCCGCACCGGAAAGCGCCGCCTCACGGGCAAAGGTCAGGTTATTGCAGGACAGCACGCGCTGGCAGGGAATGTTTTCGCCCAGCAGCGGCCAGTAACGGATGGAGTCTTGCGGCAGCAGAATGGCGCGGTGCTGGGCCAAGTCTTCAACCACCCGAGGCGTGCCATGGGCCTTGAGGTACACCGGGCTGGCGCACAAACGCCGGCCGCTGGAAAACAGCTTACGGGCGATCAGCGTGGAATCTTGCGGTTGACCGATAAGGATGGCGATATCCACGCCCTCCTCCAAAGGGTCGACATGCCGCGAGGTAATTTCCACCTCGGCGGTAATCTGCGGGTACTGCAGCATAAAGGCGCCAAGCACGCGGCCAAGGAACAATTGGCCAAATTCGATAGGGGCGGTAATTCGCAACAATCCCGAGGGTTCTTGCTGCAATTGCATGACCGCCTGCTCGGCTTCGGCGAAGTCCAGCATGATTTGCCGGCAACGCTCGTAATAGGCCTGGCCCACTTCGGTCAGGCGCAATTTGCGCGTGGTACGGTTGAGCAGGCGCACGCCCAAGCGCTCTTCAAGCAAAGCAATGCGCCGGCTCACCGTAGATTTTTGCATCGCCAGCACCTGCGCGGCCTGGGTAAAACTGTGGCACTCCACGACGCGAGTGAAGATCAGCGCATCATCCAGCCCCATTATTGTTCCCCATAAGCAACAAAGTTTCTGAATTGTATCGGCTATATAGCTGCATGGAACACTGTTAGATTCGCTTACACTTTTTGCCCGTACTTCGAGCACCGCCATGCCTGCCAAATTGCAACGCCGCCTTTTCGTTTTTATTGCCCTGATCTTGCTGGTCGCCGGCGCTTTTTTTGCGCAGTGGTTTTTTGTTGGCCGGTTTATCGAAACCACTGACAACGCCTACGTTCAAGGC
>NZ_JBBNAH010000311.1:0-8636 GCF_037994325.1 Pseudomonas sp. | reverse complement strand
GGTATTAGCTTCGGCGCCGACTTATTGAACCGTTCGAGCGGCGAAGATTTCGTAGTTGCCGTGACCGATCTCAGAATTAAGTCCTTCCTAGCTGGCAAGGTGGTGCCGAGGTAAGTCCAATTTTCGTTATCGCTTTGGTTGATCGGGAAGTATTGGTACTGCGCGCCAGGGTCCAGATGGTCGAGGCGGAAGTATTCAATCTGCCGCGAATAGGGGTTGTCATAGACAAAGATCTGGCCGACCTCGGCCTTGCGGTTATTTGAGCCCCAATTCGGCGAACCCAATACCTGTTGGCTGAGGATGACCGCGTCTTCTCGAAGCCCATTATTGATCAATGTTTTTACGATCCACGGCCAGTACTTGCTCAACCGCGGATGGGCCGCTGTGCCGGAGACATTGCTGATTAGGCGCAAGCCGCCTTCGGGACGGCGAAAAAAGATGCCGCCCCCGCTGTCGCCTGCAAATATCGGCGAGCCGCTGAATAGCCGGGTGTTTAGTGGCGGCGCTGTCAGCACCAGCGTGTCGTCCGCATCTGCATCGGTGAAGTGAAGACCGTTAGCGTCGGTGTACATCAACGCCGCCAGGTTTGCGTTGAAGATGTTGGCGTAGCTGTGCTCCATCAAGCCTTTCAAGCGTGCTGGTTCAGTAAGACGGTATTTGCTCACGGTGCGATAAAACATTTTCTTGCCCTCCAGATAGCCGTTGGGCAACGGCTCTCCTGTGAAGGCATCGGTATTGCGTGAGGCTGTAGCGAAATTGCCGCTGGCGCTGTCGCGTCCATATACGACCAGGGGCGTGCCGGTGGTTAGCGCATCGTCGCCGTTTTGCAAAAATTGCTGTTCCTCCTGGTAGCTGGCAACAGTCGCTGGCTGCACGCCACTGGCAGCGCCGAACGCGGTGTCGGTCATGACGATACCGACATCACCGATAGGGCCGTAGATCGTTGGATAGGTCACGCTTTTGCCGTAATACAGTTGGCCGGTTTTACGCCAGTAAAAGCCATAGTTGGGGCGGCTCGACGTGCAGTGGCCGGCAGTCACAATGACCCGTGGGGTAATGAGGGTGCCAGAGCAGCTGTAGTTGCCCACCGCCCAGTCAGGCACTTGGGCGTCGGTGAGGGTGGTTCCGCTATAGAGGGCATAGGCTGGCGAGGCCAGACCTAAAGCGGCGCTGCAGGCCAAAAAAAGTAGAGAGCGGCGAGTATTAGTCACGGTGGTCATCCTTATTGTTAGGTTGAGCAGGTTGAGAAAGGCCGGCTCACGACAAGGCGCGCCGACCGCTCAAGTGTTCAGCTTTACGCTCTGGCGATCAGTAGGGGGCTTCGTAGTGGGTGTGCTATTGCGTCGTTGAAATGGCCGGCTTCTTCCGCGCTGAGCGCAGGCCGGCTTCCCGCAGCGGCGCCGGGTATTTCAGGAGAGTGGCGTTGCGTTGGGCTGCAGCCGTCTGTCTCAGTGGCAAGGGCGAGGCGCCGATTGCCGCTAGCGGCAACCAGATGCGGCGACATGGTAGAAATCGTTGCCGCACATAGGAAAAGTCTTGCCGGTCTCTCGGCAAAAACAAGCGAGTAGCTTATTAAGCCATTGATATATATGTATTTAATTAGTTGGCATACGCTTTGCTAAATGTCTTGCACGGAAAACCAGTTCGCCAGTTGGCAAGGTTCGCAGACATGAGCATCAGCTTCGATTCAGCACTCGGCATTCACGAAAAGGCATTGGGCTTTCGCGCCCAGCGCGCCGAAGTCTTGGCCAACAACCTGGCGAACGCCGATACCCCAAATTTCAAGGCCCGTGACCTGGACTTCGCCTCGGTGCTCGCCGCACAGGCGGATAAGAGCAAGAACGGCACCTTCACCATGGCCACCACCCAAAACCAACACATCGCCATGCAGGGGTTGGAGCTCGCGGATCCTGGTTTGAACTATCGCGTGCCGACGCAGCCCTCGATTGACCAGAACACCGTCGACGAGCAGATCGAGCAATCCAATTACGCTGAAAACGCCGTGCAGTTCCAAGCCAGCTTCACGCTGCTGAACTCTAAATTCAAAGGCCTTGTTGCTGCGATTCGCGGCGAATAACGGAGACCAACGTCATGTCCCTTTCCAGTGTCTTCAATATCGCCGGTACCGGCATGAGTGCTCAGACCACCCGCCTGAACACCATCTCCAGCAACATCGCCAACGCCGAGACGGTGTCGTCCAGCGTCGACAAAACCTACCGCGCCCGGCACCCGGTGTTTGCCACCGTGTTTACCGACCAGCAAGCCCAGCAGAACGGTGCCAGCGCTTCGCTGTTTGCTGACCAGGACAACTCAGGTCGTGGCGTGCAGGTAATGGGGGTGGTGGAAGACCAGAGCAGCCTGACGCCGCGGTATGAGCCCAACCACCCGGCTGCGGATAAAGACGGTTACGTCTACTACCCGAACGTCAACGTGGTGGAGGAGATGGCCGACATGATCTCCGCCAGCCGCGCGTTCCAGACCAACACTGAAATGATGAATACCGCCAAACAGATGATGACCAAGGTTCTGACCCTGGGTCAGTAAATCGAACGTAGGGGAAAGAAATGGCCGTCGATAGCGTAAGCACCCAGAGTTCGATCCTGGACCAGTATGCCGTCAAGAGCACTGACACCAAGGACAAGACGCTGGGCAAGGATCAGTTCCTGCAACTCTTGGTCGCGCAAATGAACAACCAGAACCCGCTGGACCCGCAAACCAACAGTGAGTTCGTGGCCCAACTGGCGCAGTTCACCCAAGTGGAAAGTCTGGACAACCTTAATACCAGCGTGGAGAGCATTCTTTCCAGCACCCAGTCTTCTCAGGCGTTGCAAGCCTCGTCGCTGGTCGGGCGCAAGGTGATCTTGTCCACGGATACCGCCGTGGTAGACACCAGCGAAACCTTCAAAGGCAGCATCGCGCTCACCAGTGGCACCGACAACCTGTACGTCAACGTGCTCGACAGCAAAGGCAACCAAGTATCGCGGGTCAACCTTGGGCAACAGAAAACGGGCCAGGTCACCTTTATGTGGGATGGCAAAGATTCCAGCGGCAACGTAATGGCGCCTGGGACTTACAGCTTCGACGCCATTGCCTCGGTAGGCGGTAAAGAAGTGGCCATGGGCACCAGCCTGCCGGCCAACGTCGACAGCGTGACCCTGGGTATCAACGGTGGCGAAATGCTGCTGAACCTGGCGGGGCTGGGCAGCATCGGCATTTCCAAAGTTCAAGTGATCGGTCAATAACTGCCGGCAGTCCCGGCGTTTAGGAGCATCCCATGTCGTTTAATATCGGACTCAGCGGTATCAAAGCCGCCTCCAGTGACCTGAATATCACTGGTAACAACATCGCTAACGCCGGCACTGTGGGCTTTAAACAGTCGCGTGCCGAGTTCCAGGACTTGTACTCCTCGTCCATGCTGGCCTCCAGCAGCAACGCCATCGGCAGCGGCGTATTGCTTGGCAACGTGGCTCAGCTGTTTAACCAGGGCACCATCGACTACACCGAAAATGCCCTGGATATGGGGATTAACGGCAACGGCTTTTTCGTCACCAGCAACAACGGTTCGATCAGCTACACCCGTGCCGGCTACTTCGGTACCGACAAGTCGGGCTATATCGTCGATAACAACGGCTATCGCCTGCAGGGTTACTCGGTAGACGGCAACGGCCAACTGCAAAATGGCGTGGTCGGTGATCTGACTATTCAGACCTCCAACCAGGCGCCCAAGGCCACTACTGCTATTACCCAGAGTTTCAACCTGAACTCCAGCAGCAAGGCGCCCACCACGACGCCGTTCGACCCGAGCGACCCCACCAGCTATACCTCGTCGACCTCGGTGAATATCTACGACGCCCAGGGCAACGCGCATGTGATGACGCAATATTTCATCAACAACGCCAACCCCTCGGCAGTGCCGCCAGTGGCAAACAACTGGACCATGAACGTGCTGATCGACGGGCGTAACCCGCAAACTCCGGAGAGCACCACGGTGCCGGCAGCCAACGCCACCGCCCCGCTAAGTGCGACCCTGACGTTCGACGGAGCAGGGCAGCTGGCAACTATCACGCCGACCACTGCGGGCCTGACCTATAGCAACAACAAACTAAGCATTGATGGTTGGAATCCAGCGCAGTCTGATACCAGTACGCCGCCGGTTTGGTCGCTCAATGGCGCCGACGCCAGTGCCAGCGTTACCCTCGATATTCGCGGCTCGTCCCAGGTCTCCAGCACCTTCGCGGTTAACGCCGTAACCCAGGATGGCTACACCACCGGCCAACTGTCGGGTCTGGAAATTGACGACACCGGCCAGATCTTCGCCCGTTACACCAACGGTCAGTCGAAGATTCAAGGGCAGGTGATTCTGGCTAACTTCGCCAACGTGCAGGGCCTCACGCCAGTGGGTAAAACCCAATGGGTGCAGTCTGCCGATTCCGGTGAGCCGGTGATTGGTACGCCGCGCGCAGGCACCTTGGGGTCGCTGACTGCCGGTGCACTGGAAGCCTCCAACGTGGATATCTCCACCGAGCTGGTCGACCTGATCGTGGCGCAGCGTAACTACCAGGCCAACGCCAAAACCATCGAAACCGAAAACGCCGTGACGCAAACCATCATCAACCTGCGTTAATACTTTGTCGCCGGCGCTTGCCGCTGGCGGCAAACCGTCGCCGCACACCTGCAAAGGGCTTCTCTGGAAGCCCTTTGTTGTTTGTAAAATTCCTTATTTATCAGATGTATACGATATTTTTTTCGAGTTTGGCACGATGCCTGCTTTAGAGCTTGCATAGAGCCACGGCCCGTCACCTTCTGACAGGGCCCAATCTCGGAGAAAACCCATGGATAAAATGCTGTACGTCGCCATGACAGGGGCTAGCCAGAACATCCTGGCTCAACGCGCCCATGCCAACAATTTGGCGAACATCTCTACCAGCGGTTTTCGCCGTGATTTTGAACAAGCGCGTTCCATGCAGGTATTCGGCGACAGCTTTCCCTCGCGCGTTTACGCCATGAGCGAACGCCCCGGTACCGACTTTACCCCTGGCACGTTGCAAGACACCGGCAACCCTATGGATGTCGCGATTGGCGGCGAGGGTTGGATCGCCGTGCAGGCCCAAGACGGCAGCGAAGCCTACGTGCGTACCGCCAGCCTGAAGATCGATGGCCTTGGCCAGTTGCGCACCGGCAGCGGTTTGCCGGTTTTGGGCAACGGTGGGCCGATTGCCGTGCCGCCAGAACAGAAAGTGGAGATCGGCCAGGACGGCACCATCAGCATTCGTGCCCTGGGTGAAGCGCCGAATGTGCTCGCCCAGGTAGACCGTATCAAGCTGGTCAAGCCCGACCTCAAGCAAATGGAAAAAGGCCTCGACGGCATGATCCATTACAAGGGCAGCGAGCCGTTGCTGGCGGACGAGAGCGTCACGCTGACCTCTGGCTTTATCGAAACCAGCAACGTCAATGCGGTGGAAGAGATGACCTCCATCCTCTCCTTGTCCCGCCAGTTTGAGCTGCAAGTGAAGATGATGCGGACTGCCGAAGACGACGCCACGTCCCTGGCGCGTGTTTTGCAACTCACCTAACCATCAGTATGCGGCGCCTTGATACCGGCGCTTGAGGAGAACAGACATGCTTCCGGCTCTGTGGGTCAGTAAAACCGGTTTGTCCGCTCAGGACATGAACCTGACGACCATTTCCAACAACCTGGCCAACGTGTCGACCACGGGCTTCAAACGTGATCGCGCTGAATTCCAGGACCTGCTCTACCAAATTCGCCGCCAACCCGGCGCGCAAAGCACCCAAGACAGCGAACTGCCGTCCGGTCTGCAACTGGGTACCGGTGTGCGTATTGTCGGCACGCAAAAGATGTTCACCATTGGCAGCCTGCAAACCACCGAGCAGCCGCTGGACCTGGCGATCAACGGCCGAGGTTTCTTTCAGGTGCTGCAACCTGACGGCACCATTGCTTACACCCGCGACGGCAGCTTTCACCTGAACTCCGATGGCCAGATCGTGACCTCCAACGGTTTCCCGCTGGAGCCGGCCATTGTGATTCCGGCCGAAACGCGCACCTTCACCGTGGGTGAGGACGGCACTGCCTCGGTGACCACCGCTGGCAACCCCACGCCGCAGGTCGTTGGCAATATCCAAACCGCCGACTTCATCAACCCCGGCGGTCTGGAAGCCATGGGCAAAAACCTGTTTCTGGAAACTGCTTCCAGTGGTGCGCCACAAGTCGGTACGCCGGGTTTGACGGGGTTGGGCAACATCGAGCAGAACACCCTGGAAAACTCCAACGTCAGCGTGGTGGAGGAGATGGTGAACATGATCACCACCCAGCGCGCATACGAGATGAACTCGAAAGTGATTTCTACCGCTGACCAGATGCTGTCCTTTATTACGCAGAATCTTTAACCACTGGCTGGGTTTAGCCACAGCCCGTTTGGCCCGCCATAAGGAGCTGGCAGGCACTCGGTGGCTCGCTCTGCTTATGCAATGAATGTATGTGAGGTACTCGTTATGAAACGGCTTGCTCTTCTCCCGCTGCTTGGCCTTGTTGCTCTAAGCGGCTGCGTCGCGCCACCACCCAAGCCCAACGACCCTTACTACGCTCCGGTGATGCCGCGCACACCGTTGCCCGCTTCGCAGAACAACGGCTCGATCTACCAGACCGGTTTTGAAAACAATCTGTACGGCGACCGCAAGGCTTATCGCGTCGGTGACATCATCACCATCACCCTGAACGAGCGCACCTCGGCCAGTAAAAATGCCAATTCGGACATCGCCAAGGACAGCACCACTTCCCTGGGCCTTACCTCACTGTTTGGTGGCGGCGTGTCGGTAGACAACCCCAGCAGTGGGCTTAACCCATTGAAGGCCGGCAATCTCAGCCTTGACGCCAGTTATGGCGGCTCGCGTGACGCCTCCGGTAAAAGCAGCGCCGCGCAAAGCAACAGCCTGACCGGCTCGGTTACCGTGACCATTGCCGAAGTATTGCCCAACGGCATTCTGGCGGTGCGTGGCGAGAAGTGGATGACCCTTAACACCGGTGACGAACTGGTGCGCATTGCCGGCTTGGTTCGCGCCGATGACATCGCCACTGACAACACCGTGTCGTCTGCCCGCGTGGCCGATGCTCGTATTACTTATTCGGGAACTGGCGCCTTTGCCGATGCCAACCAGCCGGGTTGGTTCGACCGCTTCTTTATCAGCCCGCTGTTCCCTTTCTGAGTACCGGTAATGATCAAACGACTGCTTACCGCCTGCTGTCTCCTGCTTGCCGCTTCGGCGGCGCAGGCTGAGCGGATTAAAGACCTAGTCACTATCCAGGGCGTGCGCGCCAACCAACTGATTGGCTACGGCCTGGTGGTGGGCCTCAACGGCAGCGGCGACCAAACCACGCAAACGCCGTTTACCGTGCAAACCTTCAACAACATGCTCGCCCAGTTCGGCATCAAGGTGCCTGCTGGCGGCAACGTGCAGCTGAAAAACGTGGCGGCGGTGTCGATCCATGCTGACCTGCCGGCCTTTGCCAAGCCGGGTCAGACCATTGACGTGACCATCTCCTCGATTGGTAACGCCAAAAGCCTGCGCGGCGGTAGCCTGCTGATGACGCCGTTGAAAGGGATCGACGGCAACGTCTACGCCATCGCCCAGGGCAACCTGGTGGTCGGTGGCTTCGATGCGCAAGGCGCGGACGGTTCAAAAATCACCGTTAACGTGCCCTCGGCTGGTCGTATTCCCAGCGGCGCCACGGTAGAGCGCCCGGTGCCGAGCGGGTTTGATCAAGGCAACACCTTGACGCTGAACCTCAACCGTCCTGATTTCACCACCGCCAAGCATATGGTTGACCAGATCAACGAACTGCTCGGCCCAGGCGTGGCCCAGGCCATCGACGGCGGCTCCATACGCGTTAGCGCACCGCTGGACCCTAACCAGCGCGTGGATTACCTGTCGATTCTGGAAAACCTCGAAGTGGACGCTGGCCAGGCGGTGGCAAAAGTCATCATCAACTCGCGCACCGGCACCATCGTGATTGGCCAGAACGTCAAAGTGCAGCCGGCGGCGGTCACCCACGGCAGCCTGACCGTGAGCATTACTGAAGACCCGATTGTCAGCCAGCCAGGCGCCTTGTCCAACGGCCAAACCGCCGTGGTACCGCGCTCGAAGGTTAATGCTGAGCAGGAAACCAAACCGATGTTCAAGTTTGGCCCGGGCACCACGTTGGATGAAATCGTCCGGGCGGTTAACCAGGTCGGCGCTTCGCCGTCGGACTTGATGGCCATTCTTGAAGCCCTGAAACAAGCCGGCGCGCTGCAAGCCGACTTGATCGTGATCTAAGGAGGCCGCCATGGACGCGAAACTGACATCCAGCCTTGGCGCCAATCTCGACAGTGGCGCTTACAGCGACCTCAACCGCCTGAGCAACTTGAAGGTTGGCAAGGACCGCGACAGCGAAGCCAACATCAAAAAGGTGGCACAGGAGTTCGAGTCACTGTTTCTCAACCAGATGCTCAAGGCTCAGCGTCAGGCTAACGAAGCGTTCTCCGAAGGCAACTTCATGAACAGCAACGCGGCCAAAACCTACCAGCAAATGTACGACCAAGAGCTGTCGGTGAAGATGTCCAAAGAGGGCGGCATTGGCC
>NZ_JBBNAH010000310.1:0-8854 GCF_037994325.1 Pseudomonas sp. | reverse complement strand
ATGCGCCCGGCCGCTGAGCAGTTTGCTGAGTCGGTTACCGCGATTGACTGGAAAGCGCCGCAAATTGCCCTGGTGCAGAACGTCAGCGCTGCTGTGGTGGATGATCTTGACGTGCTCAAACGCGACTTGCTCGCTCAGCTCTACAACCCAGTGCGCTGGGTTGAGTCCATCGTGCGTTTGTCTGAGTCTGGCGTAACTGGCCTGGTGGAATGTGGCCCGGGCCGCGTGTTGTCCGGTCTGAATAAGCGCTGCGTCAAAGGCATCAATACCTACAATCTCGATACCCCAGACGCCTATGCCGCTACCCGCGCGGCGCTGGCCTGATTAGGAGAAACTCTTATGAGTCTGCAAGGAAAGGTCGCGCTGGTTACTGGCGCCAGCCGTGGTATCGGTCAGGCCATCGCGCTTGAGCTGGGCCGTCAAGGCGCTACTGTCGTCGGTACAGCCACTTCCGCATCCGGTGCGGAAAATATCTCCAACTTCTTTAAGACCAATGGTATTGAAGGTGTCGGCTTGGTCTTGGATGTTGGCAGCGATGAGTCGGTGACTAGCGTGTTGGAGTCGATCCAACAGCAATTCGGCGCGCCGCTGATCGTGGTGAATAATGCCGGCATCACCCGCGATAACCTGATGCTGCGCATGAAAGACGAAGAGTGGCATGACGTCATCAACACCAACTTGAGCAGCCTGTATCGGGTGACCAAGGCAGTTTTGCGCGGCATGACCAAGGCCCGTTGGGGCAGAATTATCAATATTGGTTCGGTGGTTGGCGCCATGGGCAACGCCGGGCAGGTAAACTACGCGGCAGCCAAAGCGGGGCTGGAAGGTTTCAGCCGTGCTCTGGCGCGTGAAGTAGGTTCGCGGGCGATCACCGTTAACTCGGTGGCGCCAGGTTTTATCGATACCGATATGACTCGCGAACTGCCCGAAGCGCAGCGTGAAGCGCTTCAGGCACAGATTCCGCTGGGTCGTCTGGGCCAAGCAGAAGAGATTGCCAATGTGGTGTCTTTCCTGGCTTCCGATGGCGCAGCTTACGTTACCGGGGCTACTATTCCGGTGAATGGCGGAATGTACATGAGTTGAATGTGACGCAGACCTTCAGAAAACTGTCATACGTGCTGTCTAAAATCCGTTATAAAGCTGCAACCGGTTTATAGACATTTCGTTGGAGTGATCGAGAAGGTCCTCGGCTTTCAACTTGAAATGCGCAAAACCCTTTCTATACACTGACACAGACCAGCTGCCTGGATTTGTTCATTAGGAGTGAAAACAAGGTATGAGCACCATCGAAGAACGCGTCAAGAAAATCGTTGCCGAGCAACTGGGCGTCAAAGAAGAAGAAGTGACCAACAGCGCTTCCTTCGTTGAAGACCTGGGTGCCGACTCCCTTGACACCGTTGAACTGGTGATGGCTCTGGAAGAGGAATTCGAAACCGAAATCCCGGACGAGCAAGCCGAAAAGATCACCACCGTTCAGGAAGCTATCGATTACGTTACCGCTCACGCGTAATAACCTGTAATCGTCGACTCCCGACTTGGAAAAGCCGCACTGCCCACAAGGCGTGCGGTTTTTCTTTAAGCGCATGTCGAGCGCTGTGTAAAACGCATAAGAGGAGATTGCTGTGTCGCGTAGACGCGTCGTGGTCACCGGTATGGGCATGTTGTCGCCCCTGGGTACCGATGTTCCAAGCAGCTGGCAGGGTATTTTGGCCGGCCAAAGTGGTATTGGCCTGATTGAGCATACGGACCTTTCCGCCTTCACCACCCGTATCGGTGGTTCGGTGAAAGGCTTCAACGTCGAGGATTACCTCTCGGCCAAAGATGCTCGCAAAATCGACCTGTTCATTCAGTACGGCCTCGCCGCCAGCTTTCAAGCTGTGCGTGACGCTGGTCTGGAAGTCACCGACGCCAACCGTGAGCGCATTGGCGTAGCCATGGGTTCGGGCATTGGCGGCCTGACCAATATCGAGAACAACTGCAAAGCCCTGTTCGACCAAGGCCCGCGGCGCATTTCGCCGTTCTTTGTGCCTGGCTCGATCATCAATATGATTTCCGGTTTTCTGTCGATCCATTTGGGTCTGCAGGGGCCGAACTACGCCATTGCCACCGCCTGTACCACGGGTACCCATTGCATCGGCATGGCCGCGCGCAATATTGCCTACGGTGAAGCGGACGTGATGATTGCTGGCGGCGCCGAGATGGCCGCCTGTGGTCTGGGGATTGGCGGTTTCGCTGCAGCCCGCGCCATGTCCACCCGCAATGACGATCCGACCCGCGCTAGCCGCCCTTGGGATAAAGGCCGCGATGGCTTTGTTCTGGCCGATGGTTCCGGCGCCCTGGTGCTGGAGGAGTTGGAACACGCCAAGGCCCGTGGTGCACGTATCTATGCCGAGCTGATCGGCTTCGGCATGAGCGGCGATGCCTACCATATGACTTCGCCGCCCGAAGACGGCGCCGGCGCTGCCCGCTGCATTCGCAATGCCCTGCGCGATGCCAATGTAAACGCCGACCAAGTGCAGTACATCAACGCCCACGGCACTTCGACGCCCACTGGCGACCGTGCCGAAGCGGAAGCGGTGAAGTCGGTGTTTGGCGACCACGCCTACAAGCTGGCGGTGAGCTCCACCAAGTCGATGACCGGCCACCTGTTAGGCGCGGCCGGTGCGGTTGAGGCGATCTTCAGCGTGCTGGCGATCCGCGATCAAGTGGCGCCGCCAACCATCAACCTCGAAGAGCCGGATGAAGGCTGCGACCTCGACTTCGTGCCCCATGAAGCGCGCAGCATGCCGATTGATGTAGTGGTCTCCAACTCGTTCGGCTTTGGCGGTACCAACGGCTCCCTGGTGTTCCGCCGGTTCGCTGAGTAATGCTGAGCTGGGTGGATGGTCGCCCGCAGCAGGCCGTGGCCCTTACGGATCGCGGCCTGGCGTATGGCGATGGTCTGTTCGAGACCATCGGCGTCAAGCACGGACGGCCGCAACTGCTTGAGCGACACCTGGCCCGGCTTGCCGATGGCTGCCAGCGCTTAACTATCCCTGTCGACCTGAACCTGGTCCGTACTGAGCTGCTGGCGTTTGCCGCCGAAGTGGGGGAGGGCGTGGCCAAGCTTATCCTCACTCGGGGCGACGGTTTGCGCGGTTACGCGGCGCCGATCACCGCGGTTCCAAGACGAATCCTGCAAGCAGCCGCAGCGCCGGCCTACCCGGTCAATAACGCCGAGCACGGCGTGCGCCTGTTCCCGTGTGCCACCCGTCTAGCCGAGCAACCGCTGCTGGCCGGCCTTAAGCACCTCAATCGCCTGGAACAGGTATTGGCCCGCTCGGAGTGGCAGGACAGCGACCACGCCGAAGGGCTGATGCTGGATATTTCCGGCCGCGTGATCGAAGGCGTTTACAGCAACCTGTTTATCGTCCGCGATGGCGTACTTGTAACCCCCGAACTCTCACGCTCCGGTGTGGCTGGTGTAATGCGTGCCGAGCTGTTGGCGCAGGCCGAAAGCCTCGGCATAGCAGTGTCGGTGCAAGCGCTTAGCTATGAGCAGCTGCTCGCTGCCGACGAAGTATTCCTTTGCAACAGCCTCTACGGCGTATGGCCGGTGTGCGCGCTACAAGCGCACAGCTGGCCGGTTGGGCCGCTCACCCGTAAACTGCAGCGCATCGCCCGCGACCTACTGGACTGCTAATTCGTGATTCGTAAATTACTGCTGCTATTGGAAGGCGGAGTGTTGCTGGCCGGCTTGCTGCTGGCCTTTTTCGTCTGGCAGCAAAACAGCGCGCTCAAGCAGCCGTTGAATGTGCCCGCAGGTTACGTGATGGAAGTGCCGGCCGGCGCAACGCCCGGTGGCGTGCTCAATCGTCTGGAAAGCGAAGGCGTGTTGCATGACGCGTTTTGGCTGCGTTTGTACTGGCGCTTCAACCTGTCTGGGCAAGCGCTGCACAGCGGCGAATACCAGCTCAACCCCGGCGCCACCGCCAAGGATATGTTGGTGCTCTGGCAGCGCGGCGACGTGGTGCAATACAGCCTGACCCTGGTCGAAGGCTGGAACTTCCGCCAGGTGCGCAGTGCACTCGCCAAGCAAGCCAAGCTGGAGCAAACCATCACCGACCTCACCGATGCCCAGGTGATGGAGCGCGTCGGTCAGCCTGGCGTGTTTCCCGAAGGTCGCTTCTTCCCCGATACCTACCGTTATGTGCGTGGCATGAGCGACGTTGATCTGCTCAAGCAAGCGTTCGCCCGCCTGGCTGCCGTATTGGATGAAGAGTGGCAGCAGCGCGCGGCCGATCTGCCTTACAAACAAGCCTACGATGCGCTGATCATGGCCTCGATGATTGAAAAGGAAACCGGCGTGCCGCAAGAGCGTGGGCAGATCGCTGGCGTGTTTGTCCGCCGCCTGCAGCAAGGCATGCAATTACAGACAGACCCCACCGTTATCTATGGCCTGGGCGAACGCTATACCGGCAAGCTCACCCGTGCCCATCTACGCGAAGCCACGCCCTATAACACCTACGTCATTGCCGGCATGCCGCCAACGCCGATTGCCATGGTCGGCCGTGAAGCCATTCACGCCGCCTTGCACCCGGTCGATGGCCAGAGCCTGTATTTTGTCGCCCGTGGCGATGGCAGCCATGTATTCTCCGACGACCTCGATGCCCACAACCGAGCGGTGCGCGAGTTTCAACTCAAGCGACGCGCCGACTACCGCTCCAGCCCGGCCCCCGTGCCGGCTGTGCAATAAGCCCGCTTTGCACTAAATACTGTAAGGACCGCCCGTGACTGGCCTGTTTATTACCCTGGAAGGCCCGGAAGGCGCCGGCAAAAGCACTAACCGTGAATACCTGGCGGCGCACCTGCGCGCCCAGGGTTTGGATGTGGTGTTAAGCCGCGAGCCTGGCGGTACGCCCTTGGCCGAGCGCATTCGCGAACTGCTGCTGGCGCCCAGCGATGAACCAATGGCAGTCGATACCGAATTGCTGTTGGTCTTTGCCGCCCGCGCACAACACCTGGCACAGGTGATTCGCCCAGCCCTGGCGCGCGGCGCCGTGGTGCTGTGTGATCGGTTTACCGATGCCACTTACGCCTATCAGGGCGGTGGTCGCGGCTTGCCAAAAGACCGCATCGCCGCGTTGGAAACCTTTGTGCAAGGTGAACTGCGCCCTGACCTGACGCTGATTTTCGATTTGCCGGTAGAGGTCGGCCTGGCTCGCGCCAGCGCCCGCGGCCGGCTGGACCGTTTCGAACAAGAAGGGCGAGCGTTCTTTGACGCTGTGCGCCATGCCTACCTGGAGCGTGCCGCCGCCGAGCCGCAGCGCTACCGCGTAGTCGACGCCGCGCAGACCTTAAGTGAAGTGCAAGTGGCGCTCGACGCGCTGCTGCCGGAGCTACTGGAGCGCGCCCGTGGCTGATGTATTTCCCTGGCAGGCCTCGCTCTGGCAAACCCTGGCCGGCCGTGCCCAGCATGCTCATGCTTATTTGCTCCATGGCCCAGCCGGTATCGGTAAGCGTGCCATGGCAGAAAATCTGATGGCCGCGCTGCTCTGTCGCGCTCCTGAAAACCTACGGGCCTGCGGGCAGTGCAAGTCGTGCCTGGTGTTGGCCGCTGGCACCCACCCGGACAACTTTATTCTTGAACCCGAAGAAGCCGACAAGGCGATCAAGGTCGACCAAGTGCGCGAGCTGGTCAGCTTTGTGGTGCAGACCGCGCAGATGGGCGGGCGCAAAGTGGTCCTGGTCGAGCCGGCCGAGTCGATGAACCTCAACGCTGCCAACGCCCTGCTGAAAAGCTTGGAGGAACCGTCTGGCGACACCGTGCTGCTGTTGGTATGCCACCAGCCCAGCCGCCTCTTGCCGACGGTCAAAAGCCGCTGCGTGCAGCAAGCCTGCCCATTGCCCACCGAGGCGCAGAGCTTGGCCTGGCTGGCCGAGGCATTGCCTGATTGCTCACTTGAGGAGCGCAGCGAACTGCTTAGCCTTGCCGCCGGCTCGCCGCTGAATGCCGTCAAGCTCAACGCCCAAGGCGTGCGCGAGCAGCGCGCGTTGGTGGTCGATGGGGTGAAAAAGCTGCTCAAGCAACAAGTCGCCGCCAGTCAACTGGCCGAGGGCTGGAACAGCATCCCGCTACTGCAGCTGTTCGACTGGTTCTGCGAATGGACGCAACTGATGCTGCGCTACCAACTGACCAAGGACGAAGACGGCCTCGGTTTGACCGATATGCGCAAGGTCGTGCAGTACCTAGCCGACAAATCGGCGCAGGGCAAAGTGTTGGCGATTCAGGACTGGTTACTGGCGCAGCGGCAAAAAGTGCTGGGCAAAGCCAACTTGAATCGTGTTTTGCTACTCGAAGCACTCCTTGTGCAGTGGGCAAGCCTGCCCGGACAAGGCTAGAATCAGTCCCTGAATCAGTAGCTAGGAATGCAGCATGAGCATGCCACCCAACCTTGGCCCACGTAACGGAATCCTGTCCCTGACCATCAAGGACAAATCCGTGCTCTATGCCGCGTACATGCCTTTCATCAAAAACGGCGGTTTGTTCATCCCCACCAACAAAAGCTACAAGTTGGGCGACGAGGTGTTCATGCTGCTCAACTTGATGGACGAACCGGAAAAAATCCCGGTCGCCGGCAAAGTCGTCTGGATCACCCCCAAAGGTGCCCAAGGCAACCGCGCCGCCGGTGTTGGCGTGCAGTTCAACGACGGTGACAACACCGCCCGCAACAAAATCGAAACCTACCTGGCCGGCGCGCTGACCTCCGATCGCCCGACCCACACGATGTAAGCCCAGCCGCTAATGCTCGTCGACTCCCACTGTCACCTTGATCGCCTCGACCTTGCCGCCCATGGTGGCTCCCTGGATGCCGCGCTGGACGCCGCCCGCGCCCGTGGTGTCGGCCATTTCCTGTGCATTGGCGTTAGCGCCGATAACGCCGCCGCGGTAAAAGCCCTGGCCGAGCGTTACGCCGACGTCGATTGTTCGGTTGGCGTGCACCCGCTAGACCTCGAACCCGGCGCCGCCCCAGCCCTCGACTGGCTGCTCAAAGAGCTCGACCACCCGCGTGTAGTCGCCATTGGCGAAACCGGCCTCGACTACCACTACGAACCCGAAGCCGCCGAACTGCAACGCGAAGCCTTCCGCCTGCACCTGCAAGCGGCAAAAATCACCGGCAAACCGGTGATCGTGCACACCCGCGAAGCCCGTGCCGACACCCTCGAACTGCTGCGTGAAGCCGCCTTGCCTACAGCCGGCGTACTGCACTGCTTCACCGAAGACTGGCCGATGGCCAAGGCCGCGCTGGACCTGGGCTTTTACATTTCCCTGTCCGGCATCGTCACCTTCCGCAACGCCGACGCCCTGCGCGAAGTCGCCCGCCAAGTGCCTGCCGACCGCTTGTTAGTCGAAACCGACGCCCCCTACCTGGCGCCGATCCCCTACCGCGGCAAACCGAACCTGCCGCAATACGTACGCGAAGTCGCCGAATTCCTCGCCACTCACCGTGGCGTCGACTACGACACCTTCGCCGCGCAAACCAGCGAAAACTTCAAACGCCTATTCCCCCTGGCCCACGTCGCCGGATAACCGTGGCGTACCCGCGTAAATCGCCCGGTGCGCACAGCACACCCTACGTCTTGGGCTTTGGCTTTATGGCCAGCGCAGCGAAGCCGCTCTTGATCTTGATCTACCGTACGCAGAATTTCGCCTTTAGAGCGTCGCGAGCGAAGGCCAGGCAAGGCGGAGGTAGGGCGAGAAAGCGCAGTTGGCTATAGCCAATGAGCATTTCGACCCCTGCCTCCAACGCAGCCTGGCCGAGCGCAGCAGCTATAAAAGTGAAATTAAAAAAAACCCGGATTCTGGGGGAGTGAATCCGGGTTAAGACCATTAGGAGTAAATCAAGGTACACAGTCCACGGTACCTTGGCTGGCGCGGCACTTGGGGGAGATGCCGCAAGCCAGTAACGCTCAGTATTGGTGAACTTCGCCGATCTGCCAGTGCCGCCAAGCCGTTGCTTAAACGGATTTGGAATACCAGCGCGGCTGCTGAGTGCTCAGCTAGCAGCCACCTCAGCCACAATGGCCAAGGTTTCGTCGATCACGCGCTTTTCCGTATAGAAGTGCGGCGAAAAACGAATACCAGGCCCGCGCGGGATGCACACCACATTGCGCGCCTTAAGCTGCTGATAAACCGCCTGGGTGTCTTTACCTTCAAAACTAAAGGTAAAAATACCGGCCCGGCGCGCCGGGTTTAGCGGCGTGTGCAGCACAATACCCGGCAGCGCGCTGAGGCCGTCTTGCAGCCATTGCACGCGCTCTTCAATCAACTGCGCCACCTGCACCATGCCGACCTCTTCCAGCAGCGACAGGCTGGCTTCCATGGCCATAGCGCCGAGCATATTCGGGCTGCCGCATTCAAAGCGGCGGGCGCTCTTGGCCGGTTCCCAGTCGGTGCGGGTGTAGTCGCCCATACGCTCGACCATATGCCAGCCGTACTCCTGCAATTTAAGTTGCGGGCGCAATTCGGCGCGGCAATAGAACACGCCCAGGCCTTCAGGGCTGAGCAGCCATTTGTGGCCGTCAGCCATGGCGAAGTCGCACTGGTTCGCTTGCACGTCAAAGGGCTGCACGCCCAGTTGTTGAATGGCGTCGATGCAAAACAGCACATTGCGCTGGCGGCAACCGTGGCCGAGCTTGTTCAAATCCAGGCGCAGTCCGCTGGCGAACTGCACAGCACTTACCGACATTAACCGGGTGCGCGGGCCACAGGCATCGAGCAGGGCCTGTTCCGGGTCGCTGCCTTTGAGGCTCACCTGCACCACCTCAACCCCGAGAGGGGCGAGGGCTTCCCAGATAATGCGGTTGGAGGGGA
>NZ_JBBNAH010000309.1:0-11151 GCF_037994325.1 Pseudomonas sp. | reverse complement strand
TGGTTATACTGCCCGCCATTCTTGCGCGGAGCCTTTCATGCCTATCGATGTGCCCTCCCTGTTAATTGGACTGGCGGTCGCTGCGCTGCCCATGCTGGCGCTGCTCTGGCAGATGCAGCGGCGTGTCGCCCAGGCCCAGGCGCAGAGCGCATTACTTGATGAGCGCCTGAGTCATGCCCAGTTAGCTCAGGACGGTCTCGCTGCACAGCTGGATGGCTACCGTAGCGACATTGCCGAGCTGATCGAAACCAAAGCCGAACAGCAGGCCGAGCTGGCCGCCCTGCGTCGCGAAACCGACCTGCTGCAAAGCGAGCGCAGCCGCGCCCGGGAGGCCGCGCAAGAGTGGCGCAGCGAGCGCGAACAGAAAGAAGCTGAGCTGCGTCAGCTCACCGCCGAGCGTGCCAGCCTTAGCGCCGAATTGCGCGAGCAACACGACAACCATCAGCAACGCCTAAGCGACCTACAGGGCTCGCGCGATGAACTGCGCGCCCAGTTTGCCGAGCTGGCCGGGAAGATTTTTGACGAGCGCGAGCAACGCTTTGCCGAGACCAGCCAACAGCGCCTTGGCCAACTGTTGGACCCGTTAAAAGAGCGCATCCAGTCCTTTGAAAAACGTGTGGAAGAAAGTTACCAGCAGGAAGCCCGTGAGCGCTTTTCCCTGAGTAAAGAGTTGGAGCGTTTGCAAGCACTCAACCAGCGCTTGGGTGACGAAGCCACCAACCTTACTCGTGCCTTGCAAGGGCAGAAAACCCAGGGCAACTGGGGCGAGCTGGTGCTGGAACGGGTGCTGGAGCATGCCGGCTTGGCCAAGGGCCGCGAGTACCAAACCCAAGTCAGTTTGAAAGGTCAGGACGGTGAACGCTTCCAGCCCGATGTCGTCATTCAATTGCCGGGCGAGCGCCAAGTGGTGGTGGACGCCAAGGTTAGCCTTACCGCCTACCAACAGTATGTGGTGGCCGATAGCGACACGGCCCGCCAGCAAGCCCTTAAAGCCCATGTGCTGTCGTTGCGCAGTCACCTCAAGGGCTTGTCACTGAAGGATTATCAGCGTCTTGAAGGGCTGCACAGCCTGGATTTCGTGCTGCTTTTTGTCCCCATCGAAGCCGCCTTCGCGGCGGCTTTGCAGGCCGACCCTGGGCTGTTTCAGGAAGCGTTTGAGCAGAACATTGTCATCGTCAGCCCGACCACCTTGCTGGCAACGTTGCGGGTGGTTGATAGCCTCTGGCGCCAGGAACGGCAAAGCCAGAATGCGCGGGAAATCGCCGAACGCGCCGGGGCGCTGTACGACAAATTTGTCGCCTTTATCGTCGACCTGGACGAAGTCGGCAGCCGCCTGCAGCAGCTCGACAAAGCCTACGCAGCAGCGCGCAACAAGCTCGCTGACGGCCGCGGCAATATCATTAGCCGGGTGGAAAATCTCAAGTTGCTTGGCGCGCGGGCGAGCAAAAGTTTGCCCACCGAATTGCTCGAACGAGCAGCGGGCTTGCCGCATTTTGATGAGCTGTCAGACGAAAACTAAGCGCTCCCGCTCGTAGGGTGTGCTGTGCGCACCAAGCGGTCTCTCCGGGGGCGCCATGGTACGCACAGCGGACGCGGAGCGGCATACCCTACAGATTTTGATGCTGCACCTGCGCCTTCTGCAGTGCCGCGCAGTTCTCACCGCCTTCATGCAGCGCCACAAACTCACGTACCCACTGCGCCAACTGCGACGGCTCTGCCAGCAATTGCCAATGCCCAGCCGCCACCTCGCGGCGCCATAGCTTGGGCGCCCAGCGCTGCAAGTCGTCGAACAGGTGCGCTTTAACAAAACGGTCGCGGGTCAGCACGACCAACTGCACCGGCACCTGGGTGTGCCGCTGGCGCGGGGTCAGCAGGCTGCGGATAAAGTTGGCGCGGTAGAGCTTTACGCCGTGCTGACCGTCGTCACTCTGGGTACTGCTAATGCGCACCGGGCGAATGCCTTCCACCTGACGCAAAAAGCGCGGCCACAGTTTGGCCATGCCGTGACGCCAGGCCAGCTGCGGAATAAACGGCAGGTGAAAAAAGGCGATGTACCACGAGCTGAGCAATTGCCCGAACACCTGGCGCAAGGGCCGTTTGCTGCTCATCCAATAACCGACATGATCAAGGCACGGCCCGGAAAGGCTGGTGTACGACGCCAGGTGTTTTTGCAGGCGCGGTTCGGTCACGCCCTCCCAGCTTTGGATCGAGCCCCAGTCATGGGCAACTAGGTGCACCGGCTGGTTGGGGCTGTGGGCGAGGATTACGGCCTGCAGATCATCGGCCAGCAAGGGCAAGCGATAGTCGCGCCGGTGTTGCGGTTTATCCGAAGCGCCGGCGCCGCGCACGTCGTAGGCAATGATCTGGTAATCGGCCGCCAACTGATTAACCAGCGGCAGCCAGATTTCATGGTTGTCGGGATAGCCATGTACCAATAGCAGTGTTGGACCGCTCGGATTTCCCCAGCGATAGGTGGCCAGGTTTACCCCGCCGCTTTGCACCATCGACTGTTCGGCGGCAGGGGTGGGAGTAACGAGGTGTACGGCAACGTTCATGGCGGCGCTCCGATCGGGCAGGGCGCCAGTATTGAAGGAGCGTGCGGAGCAAGGCCAGTGGGCGGCGGCGCATCACGGCAGATTCCCACCCAAGGTTAGGGGTGGAGCAGATTGTTACGCTTGGGGCGAAATTCTGGATTCCCGCCTACGCGGGAATGACGGTGATAGAGACGGAAACTGGCGTCGTCCCCGCGCAGGCGGGGACCCGGAATCTACTTCAAACCACGGTTTTGCCTCAGCGCAGCGGCAAATGGCGACTCAACAACGCCCGCAACGCCGCCGGCTTAACCGGCTTGGGCAAAAACTCCAAACCAGCCGCATGCACCTGCGCAATAAGTTCGGGTCGCCCATCTGCGCTGATTACCACCCCCGGTACCGGCTCACCCAAACGCGTGCGCAGCCAGGCCATCAGCTCGGTGCCGGTTTCGCCTTCGTCGAGGTGATAGTCCACCAACACCAGTTGCGGGTGCACATCTTCGGCCAGCAGGTGTTCGCATTCCAGGCGGTTGCGCGCGGTCCACACTTGGCAGCCCCAACGCGAGAGCAGGCTGTGCATGCCGACCAAAATGCTGTCTTCGTTATCGATGCACAGCACCTGCGCGCCACTGAGGTGATGGCCGTTGGCGTCGCTGCCATTGGTGTTAGTTAGCGAGGGCGAGGGCGCTTTGGCTAGCGGTACCGTCACGCTGAATACACTGCCTTTACCTGGCCAGGAACGCACTTCCAGCTTGTGGCCAAGCACACGGCACAGGCCATCGGCGATGGCTAAGCCCAGACCCAGGCCTTTTTCTGCGCGGGTCTGGTGGCTGTCCAGGCGTTTGAATTCTTCAAAAATCACCGCGCGTTTGGCCTCGGGACTACCCGGGCCGCGGTCCCACACGTCCAGGCGCAGCCCTTCGCTGCAACGGCGTACGCCAAGCAGTACATGGCCGCTGGCGTAACGAAAGGCGTTGGTCAGGAAGTTTTGCAGCACGCGGCGCAGCAGTTTGATATCGCTGTCCACGCGCAATTGGCTACCGCGCAGGCTGAAGGTCACGCCTTGCTCCTGGGCTTGAGCTTTGAACTCGGCGCCGAGGGTGTCGAACAGCGCATTCAGTTCAAAGGCGTGACGGTCCGGGGTGATACGACCGTTTTCCAGGCGCGAGATATCCAGCAAGTCGCTGATCAGGTCTTCGGCCGAACGCAGCGAGCTGTCGAGGTGGCGAATCAGTTGCTGGGCTTCGGCTGGCAAGGCTTCAGGCTGGTGGGCGAGGGCGGCGGAGAACAGCCGCGCGGCGTTTAGCGGCTGCATCAGGTCGTGGCTGACGGCAGCGAGAAAACGGGTTTTCGATTGGTTGGCGCTTTCCGCCACGCCCTTGGCTTCGCTGAGCGCCAGGTTCAGTTGCGACAGCTCATGGGTGCGCGCGGTAACCCGTTGCTCCAGACCCTCGTTGGCTTCTTTCAAACCCTGCTCGGCCTGTCGGAACGCGGTGATGTCGGTAAAGCTCATCACAAACCCGCCGCCCGGCATCGGGTTGCCGATCAGCTCAATCACCCGGCCATTGGGGAACAGGCGCTCGGACGTGTGCGCGCGCCCTTGGCGCATCCAGTACAGCCGGCGCTCAACGTGGGCATCCGGCTCACCGGGCCCGCACAAACCGCGCTCGGCGTTATGGCGAATGATGTCGGCAATCGGCCGGCCAACGCTGATCAGGCCTTCGGGGTAGTCAAACAGTTCCAGGTAGCGGTGGTTCCACGCCACCAGGCGCAGCGACGGGTCGACCACGCTGATGCCCTGGGTAATGTTTTCAATCGCGCCTTGCAGCAGGGTGCGGTTGAACTGCAGCACCTCGGAGGCTTCGTCGACGATGCGCACCACATCCTCAACCTGCATATCGCGGCCTTCGATGGCGGCTTTAACTACGGCGCGGGTGGACGAGGCGCCGAGTACGCCAGCCAGCAAGCGTTCGGTGTGGGCGATCCAGTCGCCGTTGGCGGGTTGGTCGGGGTTGAAGCTTTTGCCTTGGCGATAGGCAAAGCGGACAAAACTCTGCTGCGCGCGCTCTTCACCGACAAAGCGGCTGGCCAGGGTCAGTAGGTCATCCACTTGCACCGCCAGTTGGCTACGGCTGCTGGGTTTGCTCACCAGGTCTTGGCTGATAAAGCGCCCGGCCTGCCAGTGCTCGGCGACACGGGTGCGGGAAAAGTACGAGACCCAGACAAACAGCGTGCAGTTGCTCGCCAACGACAGCACCACACCACGGGTAAGCGGGTCGACCTGCATGCCGATGGATTGATAGAGCAAAAATTCCAGCCCGGGAAATTTCGCCAGCGACCAGCCCAAACTGTGCGCCACCACCGGCAATACCAGGGTGTAAAGCCACACCAGGCAACCGGCCGCCAGACCCGCGAATACGCCACGGCGGTTGGCCTGCTTCCACAGCAGCGCGCCGAACATGGCCGGGGCCAATTGGGTGATGGCGGCAAACGAGATCTGGCCAATGGTGGCCAAGCTGGCGTTAGAACCCAGCAGGCGGTAGCAGACGTAGGCCAGCAGCAGAATGACCACAATGCTGACCCGGCGCACCGAGAGCATCCAGTGGCGGAATACCTCAAAAGGCCGCTCGGCACTTTTACGCCGCAGCAGCCAAGGCAGCAGCATGTCGTTAGAGACCATGGTCGACAGCGCTACGGCCTCGACAATCACCATGCCGGTCGCCGCCGAAGCGCCGCCAATAAACGCCAACATGGCCAGCGCCGGGTGGGCATGGGCCAGCGGCAAACTGATGACAAAGGAGTCCGGAATTACCCCGGCTGGCAGCAGCATTTTGCCCGCTAGGGCGATGGGAATGACAAACAACGCCGCCAGGGCCAAGTAACCGGGAAACACCCAACGCGCCAGGCGGGTATTTTTCGGTTCGATGTTTTCCACAACGGTGACGTGGAACTGCCGGGGCAGACAAACGATGGCCATCATCGCCACGCCGGTTTGCACGATCAGCGACGGCCAGTTAATGGTCTCGGCCCAGAAGCCTTCCAGTTGTGGCGCGGCGGCGGCTTTGTCGAGCAAATCGCCAAAGCCGTTGAAAACGCCCCAGGTCACATAGGCACCGACTGCCAGAAACGCCAGCAACTTCACCAGCGATTCAAAGGCGATGGCCAATACCATGCCGCGGTGGTGCTCGGTAGCATCCAAGTTTCGCGTGCCGAACAAAATCGAGAACAGCGCCAGCACCAGGGACACCACCAAGGCGGTGTCTTGCGAGCGGGTGCCGGTGGTGTCTTGCACATGGCCGGTGCCCATCAGCATGTTGACGCCAAGCACGATGCCTTTGAGTTGCAGGGCGATATAGGGCAGCACGCCCACCAGGCAGATAAGCGCGACTACCACCGCCAGCAACTGCGATTTGCCGTAGCGGGCGGCGATAAAGTCAGCGATGGAGGTGATGTTTTCCTGCTTGCTGATCATCACCATCTTCTGCAACACCCAGGGGGCGAACAGCATCAGCAGAATAGGGCCGAGGTAGATCGGCAAAAACGACCAGAGTTGCCCAGCGGCCTGACCCACGCCGCCAAAGAAGGTCCAGCTGGTGCAGTACACCGCCAGCGACAGGCTATACACCCAGGCCTGCACTTTCGGCGGCATGGGCGTGCGGCGGCGGTCACCGTAAAAGGCGATGGCGAACATAATGGCCATGTAGCACAGGGCGACCGCGGCGATCAGCCCGCTAGACAACGACATCGCAACTCCGGAAAAAACAGCTGGGTTTATTTAAGGTAAAAGGCGCCGCTGGGTGGAACGTCAAGGCGCGGGTCAGTGTCGCATCAAAGTGTTATTCAGTCAGGCGCGACTAAGGTCGCAGGCAGCTTTTGGCGCCTTGCGCGCTTAGCTTCGCTCATAGGAATGCAGTCATGTTCAAACCCCAACTTATCACCCTGCAGCGCGGCGCCTTGCGTCTGGAGCCTTTGCTCGATGCTGACATTCCCGCGCTGGTTACCTTGGCCGAGGCCAACCGCGAACAGTTGATTTATATGAGTGGTCCGTTGCGGCTGGACTGGTATCGCAGTGCCCTTAGCCAACAGCGCGAGGACCGGGCGTTACCGTTGGTGGTGCGTCTAGGTGAGCAACTGGTGGGCACCACACGGTTTTTTGATTTCCACCCGGAATTGCCGTCCTGCGAAATCGGCGGCACGTGGCTGGATGCCAGCCAGCATGGCACCGGCCTGAACCGCATGATCAAGTACCTTATGCTGCGCCATGCGTTTGAAAGCTGGCGTATGGTCCGCGTGCAACTGCGTACGGCAGCCAGCAACCTGCGCTCGCAGGCCGCTATTGAAGCGCTCGGCGCCGTGCGTGAAGGGCTGCTGCGCAACCATCGCCGCTTGGCCGATGGGCGTCTGGATGACAGCGTGCTATATAGCATCACCGACCGCGAATGGCCGGCGATCAAACAACAACTGGAGGCGCGTTTCAGCGGGTAGGTGATGGCAGCGGCGGGTGAGCAGACACGGTTTTGGCAGGCACCCGACCTTGGCGGCGTAGAGCTGCTGCATGCCCACTACATCGAACAACGCTTTGCCCCCCATGTGCATGAAGGCTACGTGTTCACCGTGATTGAACACGGCGCCCAACGCTTTAACCATCGTGGCGCCGAGCACTTGGCCCCGGTGGGCAGCATGGTGTTGATCAACCCCGACGAACTCCATACCGGTTCCAAGGCCCACGAAGAGGGCTGGCTGTACCGCGCTTTCTACCCGGAAATCAACCAGGTCAATTCAGTGTTCGAAGAGCTGGAATTGGCCCTCGAAGGCTTGCCGTCGTTTGCCACCAGCGTGCTCCATGACCCGCAATTGGCCGCGCTGTTCAGCGGCGTGCACCGCTTGCTGGGCGATGCTCCTGGTTCGGCATTAGAGCGGCAAACGGCCTGGCGCGAGGCGATTCTGTTGTTGTTTCAGCGCTACGGTAAAGTGCGCACCGCCGCCGAAGCGGGACGCGAACCGCAAGCCGTTTCCCGCGCCAAAGAATTGCTCAGTTCGCAGCTGGCCGACCCGCCTTCGCTAGAAGAGCTGGCCGCCAGCGTTAACCTCTCACCATTTCATTTTGCCCGGGTATTTCGCCGTGCCACCGGCCTGCCGCCCCATGCTTGGGTTAAGCAGCGGCGCATTGAACAGGCGCGCGCGTTGCTCAAAGCCGGCTGCGCACCGCTTAGCGTGGCGATGCAATTGGGCTTCGCCGATCAGAGCCATCTCACCCGCCAGTTCAAACAAGCCTATGGCGTGGGGCCGGGTGAATACCGCCAGGCGTGCGCAAGATCGTTCAAGACTGTGGGCGAGGTCTGACCTAGGCTGTCGGGTCAGGAGGAGCTCCAATGACCCGCTCGCAGTTGTTTGTTTATGGTTTGCGCGACAGCGTGCCGATGATCGTCGGCATTGCCCCCTTTGGCGTTATTTACGGCACCTTGGCCAGCGTGGCTGGCCTTAGCCTGTGGCAGGCCTTGGGCATGTCGCTGCTGGTGTACGCCGGCTCGGCGCAGTTTATTGCCATCAGTTTGCTGAGCGCCGGCACTGGCGCGGCGGTAATCCTGTTTACCACCCTGATCGTCAACCTGCGCCATGTGCTCTACAGCGCCTCGTTGCAACCCTATATCGCCCATTTGCCGCAAGCCTGGCGCGTGCCGCTGGCCTTTGGCTTGACCGACGAAACCTTTGCTGTGGTGCAGCGCCGTTACCTGGCCCATGGTGCGGGTAACCATGGCCAGTGGTACCACGCCGGTGTCGCGGTGGCGCTGTACCTGTGCTGGATCAGTTCGTCGTTACTGGGGGTGTTGTTTGGTCAGGCCATGCCAAGCCTGGCCGGCTGGGGGTTGGACTTCGCCATGTTGGCGACCTTTATCGGCATTGTTGTACCGCTGCTGCGTAATTTTCCCCAGGTTGCCGCTGCGGTTGTCGCGG
Source organism: Pseudomonas sp. (assembly GCF_037994325.1). Classification (GTDB taxonomy): domain Bacteria; phylum Pseudomonadota; class Gammaproteobacteria; order Pseudomonadales; family Pseudomonadaceae; genus Aquipseudomonas. The sequence goes on along the minus strand of NZ_JBBNAH010000309.1, from coordinate 2,665 downwards.
GCGCAGTGGCCGTGGTGTGCCATGGCTTGCCGTACAAATTGGGCCTGCTGGCGGCGGCCATGGCGGGGATTGTGGTGGGCGTGGTGCTGGAGCGTCGAGCGCGGCCTGTGCTGGCCGGGGAGGGCGTGTAATGCAGACCTGGTTGCTGATTGTTGGCATGGCCTTGATCACCTTTGCCGTGCGCTACAGCTTGTTCGCCTGGCCCAACCTGCGCTTCCCGCCGCTGGTGCTGCAAGGCTTGCACTACGTACCTACCGCCGTGCTCACCGCCATTGTTGTGCCTGGCATGTTGCTGCCCGATGGTGAACACCTGGCCCTGCGTCTGGATAACGCTTACCTGTTGGCCGGCATTGGCGCCATTGTGATTGCGGCCGTTACCCGGCACCTGCTCGCCACCATTGGCGGGGGCTTTGTGTTGTTCTTCTTGCTGCGTTGGGCGTTTGGGCAGTTGCCGATTTAGCGCGATGGATCGCTTGGTGCGCACAGCACACGGTCCTGCGTTGGATTGCGGATCCATGTACGAGGGCTGTGCTGCGCGCACCAGTGACGTGCCCATTTGCAGGCGCAGCGCACGGCAAGTACGGACACTGCGGCAAAGATATTTTCCATTTCTTCGCACAAAATCCGCTTCCCCCTGTGGCTTTGTGCCACGCACTTGCAGTCCAATGCAGGACGGCCAAAGTAGCCTCATACAGGTACACAGGGATCATGACCACACACTCGCAGTTTGCCTTGCTCGGTAAAAAACGCTTTCTGCCTTTCTTCGTTACGCAATTGCTCGGCGCTTTCAACGACAACATCTTCAAGCAGTCGCTGATTCTGGCCATCCTCTTCAAGCTCACTATCTCTGGCGACCGTACGGTGCTGGTGAATCTGTGTGCGCTGCTGTTTATTTTGCCGTTCTTTCTGTTCTCGGCCCTGGGTGGCCAGTTCGGTGAGAAGTTCGATAAGCACAAGCTGATCCGCGCCATCAAGCTGGCGGAAATTCTGATTATGGCGGTGGGCGCAGCGGGCTTTCTGCTGAACAACCTGACGCTGATGTTTATCGCCCTGTTTGGTATGGGCACGCACTCGGCGCTGTTTGGCCCGGTGAAGTATTCGATTCTTCCGGCAGCCTTGCAGGAAGATGAGTTGGTCGGCGGAAATGCCTTGGTGGAAATGGGCACGTTTCTGGCGATTCTGGCTGGCACCATTGGCGCCGGCGTGATGATGTCCGAGCTGACCTATGCGCCATTGGTGGCGACCGCAATCGTGGCCATTGCCACGGCCGGTTATCTCACCAGCCGCGGGATTCCGCCGGCAGCGGCCGCGCTGCCAAGCTTGAAGCTGGACTGGAATATCTTCCGCCAATCCTGGGCCATTTTGCGCATGGGCCTGGGCCAGCGCCCGGCGGTGTCGCGCTCGATTGTGGGTAACTCGTGGTTCTGGTTTCTCGGTGCCATCTACCTGACGCAAATTCCGGCCTATGCCAAAGAGTGGCTATACGGCGACGAGACGGTGGTGACCCTGATTCTGACCGTATTCTCGGTGGGCATCGCTTTGGGTTCGATGCTGTGCGAGCGTTTGTCCGGGCGCAAAGTGGAGATCGGTCTGGTGCCGTTTGGCTCCATCGGCCTGACCGTATTTGGCATTTTGCTCTGGTGGCATTCGGGCAACTTCCCACAGACCGCTGAGGCGCATAGCTGGACTCAGGTATTGAGCTACGGCCAGGCCTGGTGGGTGTTGGGCGACATTCTCGGCATCGGTGTTTTTGGTGGTTTCTATATCGTGCCGCTGTATGCGCTGATTCAGTCGCGCACCGCCGAGAACGAGCGGGCGCGGGTGATTGCCGCGAACAACATTCTCAATGCGCTGTTTATGGTGGTGTCGGCGATTGCCTCGATTCTGTTCCTCACCGTCGCCAAGCTGACCATCCCGCAGCTGTTCCTGGTGGTGTCGCTGATGAACATCGCGGTGAACAGCTACATCTTCAAAATCGTTCCCGAATTCACCATGCGTTTTATGATCTGGCTGCTCAGCCATTCCATGTACCGCGTGGAGCATCGCGAGCTTGAACAGATCCCGGACGAAGGCGCGGCGGTGCTGGTGTGTAACCACGTGTCGTTTGTTGATGCGCTGTTGATTGGTGGCGCGGTGCGCCGGCCGATTCGCTTCGTGATGTACTACAAAATCTACAACCTGCCGGTACTCAACTTTATCTTCCGCACCGCCGGCACCGTGCCGATTGCCGGGCGTAGTGAGGACCTGTTGATTTACGACCAGGCGTTCAAAAAGATTGGCGACTACCTGAAAGCCGGCGAGCTGGTGCTGATCTTCCCCGAAGGCAAACTGACCACCGATGGCGAGATCAACGAGTTTAAAGCGGGGGTTACCAAGATCCTTGAAGAGAACCCGGTGCCGGTAATTCCCCTGGCCTTGCAGGGCTTGTGGGGCAGCTTCTTTAGCAAAGACCCGAGCAAAGGGTTGTTCCGTCGCCTGTGGTCACGCATCACCTTGGTGGCCGGTAAGCCGCTGGCGCCGGAAGTGGCAACGCCGGCCGTGTTGCAGGCGCAGGTGGCCGAGTTGCGTGGGGCGGTAAAGTAAGGCGTCACACCGTCATCCCCGCGCAGGCGGGGACCCAGGTACGCAAACTCGATTCTGGGTCCCCGCCTGCGCGGGGACGACG
>NZ_JBBNAH010000308.1:0-1647 GCF_037994325.1 Pseudomonas sp. | reverse complement strand
CAACTGCTCCCTGCAATAGGAAAAAAACTCTTGCAGGTCTTCGAATATCAGAAAAATAAGCCAGCGTGCAGAGCAAATATCCTCTAGGCATCTAGGAGGTCCTCTTTTTACAATTAACTCCGCATGTTCGATCGCATTCCGCCACAGTAATGGCGCATCTGAATACAGGCTGTATATGTTTTTGTATCCATCAGATTTTAGTTTTTGCAGGATAGCTCTATAGGCAATAACCCCGTCTACTTGATACTGGTTATTGTAAAGTCCCACAAAAAATTTGTTTATTTTTAGCTCGGCTTCATTCTCTACCAGCTCAGGCTTCCCGGTGACGACATTATTTCCGCAAGAACACTCGCCCCAGAGCAAATTCAAGTGTTTTTTATTTGATGCTGCCGTAAACCACAACCTGCAAAATGGACACGACCTTAACAACTTTATATTGTGACTTGCGCAAATTTTATTAGGAAATTGATGACTTCTCCGCCAATAAGCAAAGCCTAATTCAGCAATGTCGGACTTTGCGCACTCAATACATAAACCAATCTGCTCCCAGCACACATAACGTCTAAAACTATCCAACGTTTTGTTGGGTCCCGCGGCGTTTGAGAATACGTTTATAAAGGATACTTCTGGATATCTTGTATGTCCATGAAGGATTTTCGTAAACTGTACGGGTCTGTTCCAGCCAAATATTTTGGCTATAACTAGAATATCTTCATTTTTCCATTTTCTGCTTCCTTTCCAATAAATGGACTGGAGCAGAGAGGTATTTCCATGTTTTGGGAATAGAAGAATAAATCTAGATATATAAGATACTAGAGCCTCGTCTTTTTGAATCGTCAATAACATATTAACCAAGAAAAAATGTAGGGGTATGTTAATTTTCTATGCGAAGTTTTAAGGGAATACATTTGGGAAAGAGGCAGATTTACTGCCTCTTAAATGGAGATGCTTGCCTTTGCCATGACTCTAGCTAGCTGATCGTTGAGTCCCGGCCGTACGGACTATATTCTTCTCATACGGACTTCATTCTTTTCGATCAACAGTTATCCACAGCCCGCCAGGCTTACTCGACGGTCACGCTTTTGGCCAAGTTACGCGGCTGGTCCACATCGGTGCCGCGCAGTACGGCGACGTAGTAGGACAACAGTTGCAGCGGCAGGGTGTAGAGGATCGGCGCCAGGGCATCGGAGATATGCGGCATATTCACCACGTGGGTGCCTTCGCCGTTGCTCATGCCGGCACGGCCGTCGGCGAACACGATCAGTTCGCCGCCACGGGCGCGCACTTCCTGCAGGTTGGATTTGAGCTTTTCCAGCAGTTCGTTGTTGGGCGCCACGGTAACCACCGGCATATCGCTGTCGACCAAGGCCAGGGGGCCATGCTTCAGCTCGCCAGCGGGGTAGGCTTCGGCGTGGATATAAGAGATTTCCTTGAGCTTGAGGGCACCTTCCATGGCTACCGGGTACTGGGCCCCACGGCCGAGGAACAGGGCGTGGTGTTTTTCGGCGAACAGTTCGGCAATTTTTTCCACGGTGCTGTCCATGGCCAGGGCTTCACCCAGGCGGGTAGGCAGGCGGCGCAGTTCGTCGACCAATTCAGCTTCAACGCCGGCTTCCAGGGTGCCGCGTACTTGGCCCAGCGACAGGG
>NZ_JBBNAH010000307.1:0-10041 GCF_037994325.1 Pseudomonas sp. | reverse complement strand
CGTTTCACGTGCTCAGTTGGTTGGTAAGTTTGGAAGCGATTTATATATTAATGAGCGACTTCTATAGATACTCGTGTAGAAGTTCCGACGTATTTTCCCGTAACAATTGTTAAAAATGAAATAGTAGATGTTGCCAGAAAGTAATTATTAATTAGTCGAGTTGCTGTTTCTGCCGGTTATGATAAGAAGTCGGGGGTATACCGGGATTTCAGTGTATAAGTTTTGGGTCGGTGGGCCCTCATGCGACGGTCGCGCCTACCGCTTTTTTCAGTTGGTAGGTAAGTACACAAAATTGGGTGAAAAATAGACCGGTGTTTTGCTTTGGATGAGCGTTAAGAAGTGGGTCTGTCGTGCTGGGCTTTTTTGCCTGTGGGCATCGCTCGGGTCTGCTACGCGCACCAAAACGATTTAGGCGCGACCGCGATGGTGCGCGCAGTACACCCTAGGAACAGCCACTTCCCTGCGTTGATTTATCCCCGCGCGACCTTTTCGTATAACTCGCGCCACAGGGGGTTACGCCTGTTGGGGTGAGCCTCTACCCTGACGGTTGCACGGGCTCGGCCCGGTTACTCTTCAGGCGCTAATAGAATGTATAAAGACCTCAAGTTTCCCGTTCTTATCGTGCATCGCGATATCAAGGCCGACACCGTGGCCGGGGACCGTGTGCGGGAAATTGCCCGTGAGTTGGAGCTCGAAGGCTTCACGATTATTTCCACCGCCAGTTCCACCGAAGGCCGCATTGTGGCGTCCACGCACCATGGCTTGGCGTGCATTTTGGTCGCCGCTGAGGGCGCGGGGGAGAATCAGCGGTTGCTGCATGATGTGATTGAGCTGATTCGCGTGGCCCGTGTGCGCGCGCCGCAGTTGCCGATTTTTGCGCTGGGCGAGCAGGTGACGATTGAGAACGCGCCGGCCGAGGCGATGGCCGATCTTAATCAACTGCGCGGCCTTCTCTATCTGTTTGAAGACACCGTGCCCTTCTTGGCCCGGCAAGTGGCCCGCGCCGCGCGTAATTATCTGGATGGTTTGTTGCCGCCGTTTTTCAAGGCGTTGGTGCAGCACACGGCGGAGTCGAATTATTCCTGGCACACGCCGGGGCATGGCGGTGGCGTGGCGTATCGCAAGAGCCCGGTGGGGCAGGCGTTTCACCAGTTTTTTGGCGAAAACACCTTGCGTTCGGACTTGTCGGTGTCGGTGCCGGAGCTCGGTTCGCTGCTTGATCACACTGGGCCACTGGCCGAAGCCGAGGCCCGTGCGGCGCGTAATTTTGGCGCGGACCACACGTACTTTGTGATCAATGGCACCTCGACGGCGAACAAGATTGTGTGGCACTCGATGGTGGGGCGCGACGATTTGGTGTTGGTTGACCGCAACTGCCATAAGTCGATTTTGCATTCGATCATCATGACCGGCGCCATCCCGCTGTACCTGAGCCCGGAGCGTAATGAGCTGGGCATTATCGGGCCGATTCCGCTGAGCGAGTTCACTCGCGAATCGATTCAGGCCAAGATCGACGCCAGCCCGCTGGCCCGTGGCCGCGCGCCGAAGGTGAAACTGGTGGTGGTGACCAACTCCACTTATGACGGCCTGTGCTACAACGCCGAGCTGATTAAAAAGACCATCGGCGATTCGGTTGAGGTGCTGCACTTTGACGAAGCCTGGTACGCCTATGCGGCGTTCCATGAGTTCTACGCCGGCCGTTATGGCATGGGCACCTCGCGCACCGATGATGGCCCGCTGGTGTTTACCACCCATTCCACCCACAAGTTGCTCGCTGCGTTTAGCCAGGCGTCGATGATTCATGTGCAAGACGGTGGCGCTCGCCAGTTGGACCGTGACCGCTTTAATGAAGCGTTCATGATGCATATCTCCACCTCGCCGCAGTACGGCATCATCGCTTCGCTGGATGTGGCCTCGGCGATGATGGAGGGCCCGGCGGGGCGTTCGCTGATTCAGGAAACCTTTGATGAGGCGCTGAGTTTCCGCCGCGCCTTGGCCAACCTGGGCCAGAGCTTTAGCGGGCAAGACTGGTGGTTCAGCATTTGGCAGCCGCCGTTGGCGGAGGGCGCGGACCATGTCGCCACCCACGACTGGGTGCTTAAGCCGCAGGCCGACTGGCATGGCTTTGGTGATATCGCCGACGACTATGTGTTGCTTGACCCGATCAAGGTCACCTTGGTGACCCCCGGCCTGACGGCAGGCGGCGCGCTAAGTGATCGCGGTATTCCCGCAGCGGTGGTGAGCAAGTTCCTCTGGGAGCGTGGCTTGGTGGTGGAAAAAACCGGCCTGTATTCCTTTTTGGTGCTGTTCTCCATGGGCATCACCAAGGGCAAGTGGAGCACCTTGCTCACCGAGTTGTTGGAGTTCAAACGCAGCTACGACGCCAACGTGCCGTTAAGCCAATGCCTGAAATCCATCGCCAGCAGCGATGCCCGTTACCAGAGTATGGGCCTGCGTGATCTGTGCGATGCCTTGCACACCTGCTACCGCGATAACGCCACGCCGAAAGCGCTTAAGCGCATGTACACGGTGCTGCCGGAAGTGGCGATCAAGCCGGCGGATGCTTACAACCACTTGGTGCGTGGCGAAGTGGAGGCGGTGCCGGTGGATCAATTGCAGGGGCGGATTGCGGCGGTGATGCTGGTGCCGTATCCACCAGGCATTCCGTTGATCATGCCGGGCGAGCGTTTTACCGAAGCCACCCGCTCGATCATTGATTACTTGTCCTTTGCCCGCGTGTTTGACCGCAGCTTCCCTGGCTTCGACACCGACGTGCACGGCTTGCAGCACCAAGACACCCCGCAAGGTCGCTGCTATACCGTTGACTGCATCAAGGAGTAATTCAGCCAAGGGGGAGTCATGCGCCAAGAGCAGCAGAGTGCAGCAGGGACCATGGGCTTCTGGACCTGCTCGGCGCTGGTGGTGGGCAATATGGTCGGCTCGGGGGTGTTTTTACTGCCCTCCAGCCTGGCCGCCTTTGGTGGGTTGAGTCTGTTTGGCTGGCTGATTTCCAGCATTGGCGCGGTGGTTTTGGCCCTGACCTTTGCCCGTCTATCGCGCCTCAATCCCTCGGCCGGTGGCCCTTACGCCTACACCCGTGATGGCTTTGGGCCGTTTGCCGGTTACCTGTGCGCCTGGACCTATTGGAAAGCCGCGTGGATAGGCAATGCCGCTATCTCAGTAACCCTGGTCGGCTATCTGCAAGTGTTTATTCCCGCCTTGCGCGACCCGGTATTGGCCATCGGTACGGCCATCGCGGCGATCTGGCTGTGCACCCTGATCAACCTGCGGGGCATTGGCGCGTTTGGTGTGGTGCAGAACGTTCTCACCGCCCTCAAGCTCATCCCGCTGCTGTTAATCGGCATTCTCGGTTGGTTTTCCTTTCACCCTGAGTACCTGCGCATACCGCCGGTTGAAGCGCTGCCCGGTGGCGGCGGTTATGCCACAGCGATTGCTACCACGGCGGCGCTGACGCTGTGGTCGTTTATCGGCTTGGAATCGGCAACGGTGCCGGCCGAGCATGTCAAAGACCCCAAACGCACCATCCCACGCGCCACTATTTTCGGCACCTTGGTGGCGGCTGCGGTGTATATCTTGTCCATCACGGCGGTGCAGGGCGTACTGCCGCCAGAGGTGTTGGTGCGCTCCACGGCGCCTTTTGCCGATGCCGCGCAGGTATTGCTGGGGCCGTGGGGGTATTACTTTGTGGCCGGTGGCGCGGTGATCGCTTGCCTGGGCGCGTTAAACGGTTGGGTGCTGCTGCAAGGGCAAATCCCCATGGCCACCGCGCGTGACGGGCTGCTGCCGGAGTCGTTGGCGAAAACCAACAAACACAATGTGCCAGCCAACGGCTTGCTGGTGTCGGCGGTGCTGGTGACGTTGCTGGTGCTGATTGACGGGCAGGGCGACTTAGTCGACGTGTTTAACGTCATCATCCTGCTCGGCACCATGACGGGCGTAGTGCCCTACGCCTTCTGCACCGCCGCCTTGCTGCAGTTTCTGGCGGTCAAGCCTGAGGCCTTTAAACCCCGTGAGCGAGGCTTGCTGGTGGTGATTGGTTGCCTGGGCTTTATCTACTCCATGTGGGCGCTGTACGGCACCGGGCAGCAGGCAATTTTCTGGGGCTTCTTGGTATTGATGGCGGGCATTCCGCTATACACCTGGCGCCAGTGGCGTAACCGGGTGCATGGGGTGGCCACGTTGTAGGGGCGCTTTGTGTGGTGGTGCGCACACAGCACACCCTACGTTGAGCGAGCCGTAGGGTGTGCTGTGCGCACCGGCTTTTAATCCGTTACAACCAGTGCGCCACGGCCCACCACCCCAATACGCTCATGACGATGGTGTAGGGCAGCGCCATCCAGGTCATGCGCCCGTAAGACAAGCGCACCAGCGGCGCCAACGATGAGGTCAGCAAAAACAGAAACGCGGCCTGGCCGTTGGGGGTAGCCACGCTGGGCAGGTTGGTGCCGGTGTTGATCGCTACCGCCAAGGTTTCGAAGTGTTCACGGCTCATGGTGCCGGCCGCAAACTCGCGTTTGACCTCGGTGATGTAGATGGTGGCGACAAACACGTTATCGCTGATCGCCGAGAGCAGGCCGTTGGCGATAAACAGCATGGTTGGTTGTTGTTCTGCCGGCAGCGCCAGTACGGCCTGAATGATGGGGGTGAACAGCTGCTGTTCATGAATCACTGCCACCACGGCAAAAAACACCACCAGCAAAGCGGTAAAGGGCAGGGCGTCTCTAAAAGCGTTGCCGATGCGGTGTTCGTCGGTGATGCCGCTAAAGGCGGTAATCAGCACAATCACCAGCAGGCCGATCAGGCCCACTTCCGCCACATGAAAGGCCAGGCAGCCAATCAGAATGACCGCCGCGAGGCCCTGCACAATCAAGCCGGCCACGTCGGCCTGGGTGCGGGTTTGCGCTTGGCGCGCGGCATGCTCGGCAAGAACGCTGCGCACTGAGGCCGGCAACTCGACGCCGTAGCCAAACCAGCGCAGTTTCTCCAGCAGTACGCAGGTCACTAAACCTGCCGCCAGCACGGGCATGGACACCGGCGCGACATGCTTGAAAAAGGTGACAAAGTCCCAGCCCACTTCATGGCCGATCAACAGGTTTTGCGGTTCGCCAACCAGGGTGCACACGCCGCCCAGCGCGGTGCCGACCGCGCCATGCATCAGCAGGCTGCGCAGAAAGGCACGGAATTGTTCCAGGTCGTGGCGGTACGAGTCGGCGATGGTGCCGTCGTCACTGCTGTCGTCGTGGCTGCTGCTGGAGGCGTAGCGATGGAATACCGAGTAAAAGCCCAGGCACACGGTAATCACCACAGCGATCACCGTCAGGGCATCAAGAAAGGCGGAGAGAAACGCCGCCAGTAAGCAGAAGGTCAGGCCTAGCAGCGCTTTGGACTTCACTCCCAATAGCAGCTTGGAGAACACCAGCAACAGCAGGTCTTTCATAAAGTAGATGCCGGCGACCATAAACATCAGCAGCAAAATCACCGGGAAGTTATGCGCCAACTCGTCATACAGCGCCTGTGGCCCGGCCAACTTCAGCAGCAATGCTTCCAGCACCAATAGGCCGCCGGGTTGCAGCGGGTAGCATTTGAGCGCCATGCCCAGGGTGAAAATAAATTCGGCCACCAGCAGCCAACCGGCCACCACTGGGCCTAGCGTCCACAGGGCCAGTGGGTTAGCGACGAGAAAGGCGACAATGCACAGCTTGTACCAGCGCGGCGAGTGGCCGAGAAAGTTGTTGCCAAAGGCTTGAGCAAGCGAGGTGGGCATGGCGGGGTAGACCTTATTCGAATAGTGTTTTGGGCGTTGGCGAGATATCAAACAGATCAAGCGCTTAACGGCTTTACTGGAGTAGAGCTGTGAAGACCTGCGACGTGGCCTGCGTCACACCGCCGGCATCGACTTTTTGGGCGTGCTTGTTATAGTTGCCCGGTTTTATTCATAACAACATTCTATGCACGCGCGTGCAGCAGAATTGAGAGAGGCCAAGATGTCCGCCTACAAAGCGTTTCGTGTAGAACTGGCCGACAAGATCGCCCACGTGGTGATCAACCGTCCAGAAAAGGTTAACGCGATGAGCGCGGACTTCTGGACCGAAATCGTGGAAATCTTCAACTGGATCGACACCAACGACGAAGTGCGGGTGGTGGTGATCTCTGGCGCCGGCAAGCATTTCTCCTCGGGCATCGACCTGATGATGCTCGCCCAAGTCGGCAGCCAACTGGGTAAAGACCCCGGCCGTAACGCCGAAGTGCTGCGGCGTAAAATTCTCGAATTGCAAAGCTCGTTCAACGCTGTAGATGCCTGCCGCAAGCCGGTGCTGGCGGCTATTCAGGGCTACTGCCTGGGCGGCGCCATCGACCTGATCAGCGCCTGCGACATGCGTTATTCCACGCTGGACGCGCAGTTCTCGATCAAAGAAATCGACATGGGCATGGCCGCTGATGTCGGCACCTTGCAGCGTCTGCCGCGCATTATTGGCGACGGCATGATGCGCGAGCTGGCCTATACCGGGCGCACCATTGGTGGTGAAGAGGCGCGCAGCATTGGCTTGGTTAACCGCACCTATGTTGATGAAGTGGCGTTGTTGGACGGTGTCTTCGGCATTGCCCGCGAGATCGCCAGCAAGTCGCCGATCGCCATCCGTGGCACGAAAAAAATGATTGGTTATATGCGTGACCACCGCGTTGACGACGGTTTGGAATACGTCGCCACCTGGAATGCCACGATGTTGCAGTCTGCTGATCTGCGCGTGGCCATGGCCGCGCACATGAGTAAGCAAAAGCCGGAATTCGCAGACTGATGCGCGCGAATTTCTCACTGGCGCGGGAGGCGCAGTAGGCCATGGTTTCTGGAGCCACATCTTTAAGCTTGGTGCGCGACGAGCTGTTCGCCACCATGGAAGAGGCGGAACTGAGCCTTGAGCAGTTTATTGCCGAACGCAACAACGGCAGCCTGCTGCAACAGGCGGTGGAGTACCTGCAGCAAATTCGCGGCACGCTCAACCTGATCGAACTGGCCGGCGCTGAATTGCTGGCTCAGGAAGTGCTCGAGCAGGCCACCGATATTCCCGAAGGCGCCGGTGAAGAGCGCGATGTGCAGCTGTCAGCATTGAGCAATGCCCTGCACGTGCTGCGTCGTTACCTGGAAAACGTTGAAATGCACCGCCAGGAGCTGCCTGAGCTGCTGCTGCCGGCGATTAACGACCTGCGCGCCGCTGGCGGTCAGCCGCCGCTGCCGGAGAGTTTTTTCTTTAGCGCCCGCCTGGACCAAACCCGCCCCGAAACCGGCGCGCTGGTTGACGTTGCGGCCTATACGGCTGACTTGCGCCGCCTGCGGCAGATGTATCAAGTGGGGCTGCTCGGCTTTATTCGCGAAGAAAACCCGCAAGCGGGCCTGAAGCTCATGGGCCGCGCCCTGACCCGGCTCGACAGCCTGTTTGCCAGCCAAGCCCGTGGTCGCCTGTGCTGGATTGGCGCTGCGGCGTTGGAAGCCCAGGTCGACGGCCAATTGCTGGCGCGCAAATCGCGTAAACAGCTGTTCGCCCGTATCGACCGCGAGCTTAAGCAACTGCTCGGCAACGCCAGCTATGAGGCGCCGCGTAACCTGCTTAAAGAGCTGCTCTATCTTGTTGCCTTGGCCGACAGCCATGGTCCGCTGGCGACTCAGGTGCGTGAAGTATTTGCCCTGACGCCGCTGCCATTCACCGATCAACTGCTCGAAGAAGAATCGCAACTGCTGGCCGGCCCAGGCCGTTCGGTGATGCGTTCGTTGTCGTCGGCGATCCGCGAAGAACTGGCCAGCGTTAAAGATCTGCTCGACCTGATTGAGCGTGGCACCGTCGACAGCGAACGCCTGACCACGCTGCATGGTTTGCTCGGCAAACTGGCAAAAACCTTGGGCATGGTTGGCCTGAGCTCTGCTGGCGCAACCTTGAGTAATCAGCTGCAAGTGGTTGCTGGCTGGAACGATGCCGAGCCGATTGAAGTGCCGGCGCTGCACAAGCTGGCCGACGCGGTGCTGTACGTGGAAAGCATGGTGGCCAGCCTGGAAAGCGGCGAGCGCCGTGATTCGCGGCCGCAGGAAGTGCAGCCGGGTGATGAAGCGACCTCGTTTGCCCAGCACCAATTGAGCGAGGCGCGGATTGTCGTGGTCGATGAGTCGCAAGCCGGTCTGGCCTTGGCCAAGCGCGCGATCACCTCGTATCTGGAATCCAACGGCGACAAGCTGCATTTGGCCAACGTGCCGTTTAGCTTGCAGGCGGTGCGTGGTGGCTTGTGGTTCCTCAATCAGCAACGTGCCGCCCTGCTGGTCGGCGCCTGCGCGGACTACATCCAAACGCAGATGATCGAAGCGCCGCAAATGCCGTCTGAGCAAATGCTCGAAACCCTCGCCGACGCCCTGACCAGCCTTGAGTACTACCTCGAAGGCGGCGCCGTGTTGCGCCCGGAAACCGTGCCGAGCGTGCTCGACCTGGCCGCCGAAAGCGTGCGCGCCCTTGGTTTGCAGGTGGCGGCCTGATGAGTAAAAGTTGGGAGCCGGCAGTACTGGACATCACCCAGGGCGGCGGCTGGGCCGTGGCGCATTTTCGCGGCGGCTTCCTGGCCGATAGCAATGGCGTGCTGTTTCCCCGCGAGTGGTTAAAGCGCCAGGATTTGCCCGCGTTTGAAGAACACGGCCTGGGCCATTTCGATGGCGATGCCATTTACTTGTTGGACTTTGCCCAGGCGCCGCAACTGGACGGCTGCACCTTGCTGACCTTGCGTCAGCACATGATGCAAAGCGACGCCGATACCTTCCGTTTGTTGGGCTTTGCCGCGCAGATCGCCACCTGGGCCGATAACTATCGCTTCTGTGGCAGCTGCGGCACCCGTACCCAGCGCTCGGCCACTGATCGTTCGGCTACGTGCCCGAACTGCCAGGTGGCGCATTACCCACGTCTCTCGCCGAGCATGATTGTGCTGGTTACCCGTGGTGACGAAGTGCTGCTGGCGCGCTCGCCGCGTTATGTGCCGGGCATGTACAGCACCCTGGCCGGCTTTGTTGAGCCGGGCGAGTCGGTGGAGCATTGCGTGGCGCGTGAAGTGCGCGAAGAAGTCGGCGTGGAAATCAAAAACCTGCAGTACCTGGGCAGCCAGAGCTGGCCATTCCCGCATTCGCTGATGTTTGGTTATCACGCCGAATATGCCAGCGGCGAGATCGTGATGCAGGAAGAAGAAATCGAAGATGCGCAGTGGTTCAAGATCGATAACCTGCCGCCACTGCCGGCCTCACGCTCGATTGCCCGCTACCTGATTGACGTCTATCTGGCGCGCCGCTTAGGCCTGCCCGAACCAGTGCTGCCAAGCTAGGCGCACGGTCAAGGCCAACACCACACAGATAAACACCGGTCGAATAAATTTCGAGCCGCCGGAAATCGCTGTGCGCGCGCCGAGAAACGCCCCAGCCATCAGCGCCACACCCATGCTCAGGCCAAGCACCCAGGCCACTTGCCCGCCGATGATAAACACCACCAGCGCGGTGATATTGCTGACGAAGTTCATGCTGCGCGCCACGCCGCTGGCGCGGAGTAAATCGAGCGGGTAGAGCAGCAGCGAACTGACGGTCCAGAACGCGCCGGTGCCAGGGCCGGCGACGCCGTCGTAAAAACCCAGGGCCAGGCCTTGCGGCCATTGCCGGCGCTGCGCAATCGGTGCATCGCTGATTACCGGCGCGGTCGGCGTGCGGCTAAACAGCAAGTAAATACCGCAGGCAAACACCACCACCGGCAGCATTTGCATCAGCCACTCAGCCGGCAACCAATGCGCCAGGCTGGCGCCCAATACCGAGCCGATGGCGGTGGCGATCAGGCCGTAGCGCCAGGCTTTGGGGTCGAACAGTTTGCGCCGGTAGAAGGCCAGGCTGGCGGTGGCCGAGCCAAAGGTCGCGCACAGTTTGCTGGTGCCCAGCGCCAGGTGCGGGGGGATGCCGGCGGTGAGGAGGGCGGGCATGGTCAGCAGGCCGCCACCGCCAGCGATGGCATCGAT
>NZ_JBBNAH010000306.1:0-1248 GCF_037994325.1 Pseudomonas sp. | reverse complement strand
GCTGCAAAAACCTCCGTCATCCCCGCGCAGGCGGGGATCCACAATCGCCAGTCGTACAAAGTCCTTTGTCACTCCGCAGACTTGAGCAGCGGCGTGTCCAGCACCTTCGAAGCCCCACCCAGCACATCCTCGCTTACGCTGATGAAGTCCTTGGTGCTGACCCCATCCATGCGCATCAAGCCCTGGCTCACATCATCCAGTGAGCGCTTGTTGCCGGTGCCTTTGCGAATTTCGCGGTCGAGGTCTTGCAGCAGCAACACCGCCCGCGCCGTGGTGCGGCCACTGGCGCTATCACCACGCAACGTAGTGACTTTGCGGCTCCATTTTTTCAGGTCGTCGTTTACGGCTTTGTAGCGCTCTTCGCTCATGCCGCCAGCACGGTGCACCAGCTCAATGGCGTAGTACTCAGCCAGGCCTTCGCTGATCCAGTCACTCTGGTCGGTGTCGCGAATCCGGCTGAATACATGGACCAGTTCGTGCACCAACGAGCTGGTGCCGTTTTCGCTGACCAGGGGCCGGTCGCTGTGCATAAACAGCGAGTTCGACGCCGACAGGCCGCCGCGCCACATCGGGTTGCCCGCCCCGACCACTAACAACTTGGCCGGGTCGCGCGGGAATACGGTCTGCACCTGCGGCCAAACAAACGTCAGCATCGTCAGCACATCCATACGGCGCATACCCTCGCCCACCGGCGCGGCGACGGTGACTTCGGTTTCGCCCAACTTGGCGCGACGGGTGCCAATTTTGCCGGCGAGAATCCAACCAGTCGGGCGGTCAAACAGGCGTGAGGGGTTGTCGATACGAAAGCGGTTTTTGCCGATGCGTGGCCAACCGGTTTCCACACTTTTCCAGCCTTTGGGCAATTCGAATTGCAGGCGCGAAACCAGTTCGGTGCCGTCGTGTTGATCAAGCTTGGCGCTGGGCACCAGGTCGTCGCCGCGCAGTAATGCCCAATCGGCGGTCATGCGTGCGTCATAGCTGGTGGCTTTGCCTTCGGCGGCAGGCCGTGGGTGGTTGATGCGCACGCGGTAGGTAAGGCTGGTTTTACCTTTGCCGGGTTGCCATACACCCTGCTGTTTTTCCCCGGCTTGCGCGGCGCCGAGCTGCCACGTGCCGTCGGTTTTAAAGTCGCTGTAATAGCCTTTTTTGCCCAGATCAAAACTCAAACTGCGTACCGCTTCGCCCTCTTCCAAGGCCAGGCGCACCTCGGCCTGATCGCTATCCGGGAGGAAACGCACGGTGTAATCG
>NZ_JBBNAH010000305.1:0-1311 GCF_037994325.1 Pseudomonas sp. | reverse complement strand
AGGGAGAGAAATACGTCGAGGTGTTTGTCTTTGTCGGCCATCAGCACTTCGTCAGGGCTATTGGCGACCAGAGTAAAAATGCCAACACGGTCGCCCGGCTGATAACTCGCTTCGTCGCGGTTAAGGTCGATGCGCGTTAGTCGGCCCAAGTCTTTTAAACCCAGGTGGCGGACGATGGCATTGCGCAGTTGCATCATGTTGTCGATCCACCTTGGCGTAGTGGCCAATGCCCGCAGCGCGTGGCCCATGGCGGTGCGTTCGGTGTTGCTGACGTCGATACGGTGGCAGTTGATAAAGGCGGCGCCAGCGGCTTGTTGGCTAAGGCTGCTGATGCTGGGCAGGGCACATTCTTGGACGGTGGCGGGCATGGCGGGGCACTCCTTGGCAAAGCTGAAGTGTCGGCTATGCACCGGGTACGCGCCTGCTCCAGTTTGTCGCAGGCGCGCCTAAGCACTTGGCTTAGGTCAAATCTCGCAGGGCACTTTCCACATCGGCAAAACGAAACATATAACCGGCCTGCAACAGCCGCGTTGGCGCGACGTTCTGCCCGTCGACTAATAGCTCCGCCATCTCGCCTGCCAGCCAGCGAACGGGAGCGGCTGGCACATGCAGCCAAACGGGACGGTGCAGTACCTGGCCGACGGTTTTGGCGAACTGCGCCTGGCTTACGGCACCAGGTGCTACGAAGTTGTAAACGCCGTGCATGCTCTCATCGGTCAACGCGCGGGCGATAAGTTGGAACACGTCGTCACGGTGAATCCAGCTAAGAATTTGCTTGCCGCTGCCCAGGCGTCCACCCAGGCCGAAGCGGTGTGGCAATAGCAATGGTTGCAGCGCGCCGCCAGGACCAAACACCACGCCCAGGCGCATCACCACCTGGCGCACGCCGGCAGCGGTTACCGCCTCGCTCGAGGCTTCCCAGCGGGCGCACAGTTCGGCCATAAAACCGCGGCCGACGCTGCTGTCCTCCGTTAGTACCTCATCCGCGCTGCGCACACCGTAATAGCCGATGGCGGATGCCTGCAGCCAGACCGCAGGTTTGTGCTGGGCTTTGGCGAGCCAGGCGACCAACGCCGTGGTGACCCCCACGCGGCTGGCGAGCAATAGCTTCTGCCGCGCGGGTGACCACCGAGGGCCGATTACCGGGGCGCCGGCCAGATTGATTACGGCATCGAAGGCGTCTAGTTCGGTCAGCGTTTCAAGGCTGCCAATGCAGCGCGCTCGTCCCTTGAACAACGGCTCAGCACGCTGCGGGCTGCGGGCAAATACGCAGACGCTATGGCCGGCATCCAGCAATTGGTTGACCAGGGT
>NZ_JBBNAH010000304.1:0-2393 GCF_037994325.1 Pseudomonas sp. | reverse complement strand
GACCGAGTGGGCTGGTTGCCATACGCCCCCCTCGCCCGCTAGCGGGAGAGGGGCCGGGGGTGAGGGGCTTTTGAATCTGGCTTGTGATCTACCCGCCCCATTCATCGCAGGCCGAGCGCAGGCGTTGTGCAGGGGGTAGAGCGGCAGGAGCCGCGAAAGGCGTGGGGCCAAGGATGGCCCTGCACGCCGCCCCCCGGAGCAAAGCGTTTTGCCTACTTTTCTGCGATTGGAAAAGTAGGTCGCGCGTAAGGCGCAAAACAAAACGTCCAGCCCACGCGGCAAAGAAGAACACCACCAAGCCAAGAGCAAACAGCCGGCGCTGCCTTAAGACCGCCAAGGCGCAGGCGCCCCAATCAACCGCCCCATGGCACCTTTAATCCCCAACTCCTTAAGCGCCTGCAACTCGCCCTCGGTCTCGACCATCTCCGCAATCAACGGCAAATCAATGCTGTTGGTGGCGCGAAACATCGCCTCAATAAACATGCGCTTGTCGGTTTCCTGGTCGATCGCACGGATATACGTGCCATCCACTTTCAAATACGCCAACCCCAGGTGCGTCAGGTTACCAATCAAGCTAAAGCGCCCACCAAAATGCTGCAGGCCCAGATTGAGGCCGGCGCCATGCACGGCCTGGCTCAAACGCTCCAGCTCGGCCGGTGGCGGCAGGTGGCGTTCGTCCACTTCCAGGGTCATCAACGCCGCGTGCTGGGGGTTTTCTTTGAGCAGGGCGATCAGCTGTGCCTGGGCATCCGCTTCCCGCAGAGTGGCGGCCGACAAGCTCAGGGCAATCGGCTGCTGGTGTGCGGCCAGGTGGGCGAGGGCGTGTTTAAGCATGGCCAGGTCAAAGCGCGCGGTCCAACCGAGGCGCTCGATCCACGGCAGGAAACGCCCGGCAGCAATGGCCTCGCCCTGCGGGTCGATCAAGCGCGCCAGCACTTTGTGGTGCAGGACACGACGGCGGTCGGCGCAGTCGACCACGGGCTGAAAATACAACTCCAGCTTGCCTTTGTTCAGCGCGTCGTCGATCCAGCCGCGCCAGTCGTTGAGGCTTTGGCTTGGCGCGGCGTTGAAGTCGTCCAGGCGTTCCCAGAATTTGGCGCTGTTGCTCTGTGCTTGGGCCAGGGCTTGGTCGCCGCGGTTGATGACGCTGCTTACTTCTTCGCCAGGGCGGAAGGCGGCGATGCCGATGTGGGCGACTGGGGTGCAGTCGCTGGCGCCGGTCTGGCGCAGGCTTTCCAGGCTGTCGCTCATTTGCAGGGCGAGGCGGTCGGCGTCTTCGCCGGAAAGGCCGGGCGCCAGCAGAGTGAATTCGCCGCCACGGCTGCGCGAGGCCAGCCAGTCGCTGCGGTCGGGGTGTTCGAGCAGGCGTTTAAGCAGCTCGCCGATGGCGCCGATCAGGGCGTCGGTACGTTGCCCGCCGAGGCGTTGGTTCAGGCCACCGAGGTCGTTGACCCGCAACATGATCAGGTAACCCTCGGCGTTCTGTTCGTGGGTGGCCAGTTGGTTGGCCAGGTTGATATCGAACAGGCGGCGGTTGGCCAGGCCGGTAAGGGTGTCTTGGTAGGCTTCTTCGCGCAGTTTTTCGCTGCGTGCGGCTTCTTCGGCAAACAGGGTTTTGAGTTTTTCCACCATCTGGTTCATGGCCAGCACTACCCGTTTCAGTTCGGGCGTACGCGGCACGCGAGGCAGGGTGAAAAATTCGCGACGGCTGATGGCGTGGGCTTGTTGCACCATGTTGTCGAGGGGGCGCAGTTGCGTGCGCAGCAGCCAACCGCCAAGCACTGAGCTGATCAGCCCGCACACTAGTAACCAGGCGGCGCTGCCGAGGGCGCTGTCCCAGAGTTTGGCGATGGCAAATTGTGGATGGCTGAGCACTTCTACCCGCGCCGCTTGGTCCCAGCCGCGCATGATGATGGCGTCGCCGCCTTCGGGTTGCAGGTCGATCAGTTTGACGAACCAGCTCGGTACATTGTCGGTGGTGGTGGTTGTGCGGCGTTCCACAATGGTTGCGTCATTGTCGATGCGCACCACGCGGATGGTGGCGTAGTAACCGCTGTCAAACACCGAGCTAACCATCAGCTCGATCATGGCCGGGTCGTCCACATGCGGGGTCATCGACAACGCCAGGGCGGTGGCGGCGTCCTGGGCATGGGAGCGCAGCTGGCTGAGCAACTGCTCGCGTGAGCTCTCAACGCTGGTGATAAAACTGCCGGTAAAGGCCACCACCAAAAACAGGCAAATGGCGAGAAACAGCTGCTTGAGTAACGACATAAGGTTCTCCTAACCCTCACCAACGGCAAAGCCTTCGGCATTCATTTTTTTCAACAGGTCCTGCCAGCGCGAAAGCTTTTTGCTGTCACTGCGTTTGCCGGTGGAACCCGGCAGGTACAGAC
>NZ_JBBNAH010000303.1:0-4386 GCF_037994325.1 Pseudomonas sp. | reverse complement strand
GAATAATCTGGATCCCCGCCTGCGCGGGGACGACGGGGATTTTGCGTTACATCGACATAAGCCCGAGGTTGCACCGGCCCGTTGGGCTACTAAGGCTCAACCCAACCTACGCGTCGATCGGTTAACGCGCTTCGAACAAACCATAGGGTGTGCTACGGCATCAACTCAACGCAGTTGCGACGGCGATTTACGCACGATTTTGATCGAGTGTTTAAGCGTCGGTTTGCGCGTCACGCTGATGGCTTTGTGGGTGACGGTGTCGATGGTGATATTCCAGAAGCCGCTGCTGGGCACCACAATTTTTGCTGGGAAGTCTTTGAAGGCGCCGCCGTGGTAGGTGTGCCGGCCACCGTTTTTGAAGCTGCGGAAGTTCGCGTCGTTCATCAGGCGGATGTTGCAGGTTTGCGAGCACTCGATGATGACGATGTCGTCTTCGTTAAGGTGTTCGCGCTGGTGTATGAACTTCATGAAGGCTCCGCACTGTGTTGCTGAAACAAGGGGTATTGGCACCGGGCCGCTAGTATGGCTGAGCACGGGCCAGGTGGCGATCTTCAGCTATGGTTGCTGCAAGGGATGCCACCGAGGACACGCTGATGAACGATTCACACAATAACGACCAGCCCCCTACCCTGTGGCAGGTGCTGCACAGCGTAATGGCTGCGGCTTTCGGCGTGCAGAGCGGGAAAAACCGCGCGCGAGACTTTCGCCATGGCAAGCCAGGCCAGTTCATTTTTATCGGCGTGTTGTTTACCGGCATTTTTGTGCTGGTGCTATTTGCGTTGGTGAAACTGGTGCTGCACTTGGCCGGGTTATAAGCGCTCGGCTCAGTCAATCATCGGCCGCAGCGAGAAATTGTATTCCCGCAGCTTCGACTGCTTTTGCAGGCTGTAACGGCGAAAATCCAGGCCGAAGCTATCGTTGCCCACCACGCGCGTGGCCAAGCGTGCGGCTTGCTGTTCAGTGAGGCTGATATAGATCGGCACCGTGCGGTCTTTGCCGCCATGTTTGGCGAAGTCCAGGCCGGCGTCGTAGTCATGCAGCAGCACCAACGCCCAACCGCCCATGGTGAACTGGCCGCTAACCAGCACACTCAGGCGCCCGTCGATACGCGCCTGCAGGGCTTCACTGCTGGAATTGATGGCCGCAAAAAGCATGTCGCGCCCCGGCACACGCCCCAACTCTTGGGCCGCCTGCATCGCGCCAAAAGCCATTTCATCGCTGGCCGCCCACACCATATTGATCGCCGAATAACGCGGCAGCAGCGTGCGCGCCTGGTCATACGCGCGCTGGCGCTGCCACTCGCCGTAAGCCAGCGAGCGCAGGCGCACGTCGGGGTTTTCCGCCAGGGCCTTGTGCAGGCCTTCCTCTCGCAGTTGGCTGGAGGGCGTCTGCTTGACGCCGGCAAAGGCCAGCATTTCCAACGACCCCTGCGGCTTGAGTGCACGGGCGCGGCGAATCAGCTCGAGGGCCAGCAGGTAACCGGCATCGGCATCGTTGGGCACCAGGGTGCCGATCCAATTGGGGTAGATTTCCCGGCTGCTACCAAGCACGCGCTGCTGGTCGGGGGTCAGCGTGTTGCTGACGGCGAACAGCTTGACGCCGGAGTCTTTAGCCAAGCGGAGGATTTCCGGCGCGGCGTACTGCTCGTTGACGAACAGCAGATAGTCCGGCTTGTGTGCGCCCTGCAGCACGCTGCGGGCTTGTTCGAGCATCAGGTCGCGGTCGCGCTCGGAATTGAGCACGCGCAATTGCATGCCGAGATCGCCGGCGGCGGCCTGCATAAAGCTGACATAGCTGTCCCAGAATTCCTCGCCAGACTTACCTGGATTGAGGAACACCACGTTAGCTGCATTGACGCAATTCCATGCGAGTAAACCCACTACCGCCACTACGGTGCGCAATGACCACTTCACCTTCATGCACTCACGCCCAAAACAGCGGCGGAGTATACGCTGACCAGTGATATCAATCTGTCACCACTTGTCAGCCTTTTCGTACAAAAACGCCGCTTCTATACCTACAAGCGGCGCTGGTGTTTATTGATGGCTAACCCAAAACACCGCCGTGGAAACCGCCAAAGCAATAAGAATAAAAATGGCCCAGGCGTCGACCTTGCTGTCGGGGCTGGAGGATTGGAGGTGGGAGGTGTCGGACTCAACGACGGTATGCGTATGCTCGCTCATGGCTGCCCCTGTTGTTGTGCTTATAGGAAAGACCGCAGTTGCAGTTAAGACCACCCTCAGCCAGCCGACAAATCAGCGCCAGAAACCATCCGTAGGGTGTGCTGTGCGCACCGAGCGATATCGGCGTTTTCTTCATGGTGCGCACAGCACACCCTACGTCCTGCTTATAGCTGGCGGTTCTTATCTCCATAAGTTTCGTTCTTATACTAAAACATCACTTTTGCGCATAAACCTGAACTGGTATCTTCCCCCGGCTCCGCGAGGAGTGCGCGGCCGTGCGCGCTGATTTGGCAGTAAGTAGCCTGAAAACAGGACAGTTCATGTACGTCTACGACAGTTACGATCAAGACATCATCGAGAGCCGCGTTAAGCAGTTCCGTGATCAGACCCGCCGTTACCTGGCTGGCGAGCTTTCTGGCGAAGAATTTCGCCCGTTGCGCTTGCAGAATGGTCTCTATATCCAGCGTTTCGCGCCCATGCTTCGCGTGGCTGTGCCCTATGGCCTGATGTCTTCGGCGCAAGTGCGCATGATGGCCAAAATTGCCCGCGACTACGACAAAGGCTACGCCCATATCAGCACCCGCCAGAACGTGCAGTTCAACTGGCCGGAACTGGAAGACGTGCCGGAAATTCTTGCCGAACTGGCCACCGTGCAAATGCACGCGATCCAAACCAGCGGCAACTGCATCCGTAACACCACCACCGACCAGTTCGCTGGCGTGGCCAAAGACGAAATCGTCGACCCCCGCCCCTGGTGCGAAATCATTCGCCAGTGGTCGACCTTCCACCCCGAATTCTCGCACCTGCCGCGCAAGTTCAAGATCGCCGTCAACGGCGCCGTGAGCGACCGTGCCGCCATCGAAGTGCACGACATCGGCCTGGAAGCGGTAAACAACGAAGCCGGCGAACTGGGCTTTCGCGTTTCCGTCGGTGGCGGCCTGGGCCGTACGCCAATCGTTGGCAGCTTTATCAACGAATTCCTGCCATGGCAGCACCTGATCAGTTACCTCGACGCCATCTTGCGTGTGTACAACCGCTATGGCCGTCGTGATAACAAGTACAAGGCACGGATCAAGATTCTGGTGAAGGCGCTGACCCCGGAAGTGTTCGCTCAGCGTGTAGACGCTGAATGGGCACACCTCAAAGATGGCCCGACCACCCTGACTGAAGCCGAAGTCGCGCGCGTTGCCGGGCACTTTATCGACCCAGCGTACAAAGCCCTGAACGATCAAGAAGACGCCTTGAAAGCCCTGCGCACTGAGCACGCCGGTTTCGACCGCTGGGCCAGCCGCAACGTGTTTGCGCACAAAAAGCCAGGTTACGCCGCCGTCACCCTGTCGCTGAAACCGACCGGCGTGGCCCCTGGCGACGTCACCGACAAGCAACTGGACGCCATCGCCGACCTGGCCGATCGCTACAGCTTTGCTGAAGTGCGCAACAGCCATAACCAGAACATCATTCTGGCCGACGTTGAGCAAAGCCAGCTGTTCACCCTGTGGGGCGAGCTGCGTGAACTGGGTTTTGCCACGCCAAACGTGGGCTTGCTCACCGACATCATTTGCTGCCCAGGCGGCGACTTCTGCTCGCTGGCCAACGCCAAGTCGATCCCGATTGCCGAAGCCATTCAGCGTCGTTTTGACGACCTCGACTACCTGTTCGACATCGGCAATATCGACCTGAATATCTCCGGCTGCATGAACGCCTGCGGCCACCACCACGTCGGCCATATCGGCATCTTAGGCGTGGACAAAAAAGGCCAGGAGTTCTACCAGGTTTCCCTGGGCGGCAGCTCCGGTCGTGACGCTAGCCTGGCGCAAATTCTCGGCCCATCGTTTGCCGAAAAAGACATGGCCGACGTGGTGAGCAAAATCATCAACGTCTACGTCGAAACCCGTACCGACGAAGAAAGCTTCCTCGACACCTTCCGCCGTGTCGGCATCGACCCGTTCAAGGAGCGCGTATATGCAGCGAATCATTAAGAACGGTCAGCTGGTCGACGAAACCTGGCACCTGCTGCCGAAAGACGCGACCCTGGAAGGCGTTTCCAACTGCGACGACCTGATCGTGCCGTTGGGCCTCTACGTTGAACACAGCAGCGCTCTGAAAGCCCGTGACGGCGGCCTGGGCGTATGGCTGGAAGCTGGCGAAGAGATCGAAGAAATCGCCGATCAACTGGACAATTTCCAAGTGATCGCCCTTAACT
>NZ_JBBNAH010000302.1:0-3400 GCF_037994325.1 Pseudomonas sp. | reverse complement strand
TCCGTAGGGTGTGCTGTGCGCACCAAGCGCTACCGGATATGCCTCAGGGTGCGCTTGGGTTTCGCGACCTTATGCCACCACCTGCGTCTCCCACCCGTCGTAGTCGCCACCACATTCTTGTGCCAGGCGAAACAGCGGCACGGTCAAGCCGTTGATGTTGGCAAACGAGGGAATGCCGTTGCAGGACAGGCGCACGCAGTAGCGGGTGTCTTCGTCGGTGGGCTCGTAGGCGCCGTCGAGGGTGTAGCCCAGTTCAATGGCTTTGCTGATAAAGGTTTGCTGCGTTTCTGTGTCGGGGAAGTACACCCAGTGTTCTATCGGGCGCTCGGTGGCGAAGGCATCGCCCGCCTCTTCCAGGGCTTGGCAGACGCGGCGGTTTTGGATGCCTTGGTAGTCTTCTGGCGTGGGGTATAGGAAGTTTAGGTAGGTGTCCCAGTCGGCTTCGGCGCGGGTACCGACTTCGAAGTCGTAGTTGGCAAACGCGTTCATGGCGGCACGTACGTTGGGGTCGATGCCCTGCTCTTTGGGGGCGTAGAAGTACAGGTCGCGGCAGCCGTCGGCGGTGATGCGCCCTACGTAGGTGGCGAGCTTGGTGGCGGCCAGGCGTTCGATAATTGCGTCTTCGATGACGATCAGTTGGTCGAATTCCTCCTGGCTGGACAGGCCGTCTTCACGCGGGTTGCGCATGTATATGCGCACATAGGCCAGGAAGGGATTTTGTGCGACAGCGGCCTCGCTGGCGGCTTGCAGGTTCAGGTAGATGGACGCTGGTTTGCTGTCCACGTTACACAGGTAGAAATCCCATTCTTCGCTCATAAGGGCTCGTCCGTTGCTCTATCAGGTGGCTGAACGCGGTGGTGTTCAGGGGTTTGAAATCTACTGATTTTCCACCTGGAGCAACAGCACAATTGCCGCCTTCTGTGACGCGCCTTGAGCAATACCGCGCTTGGCCCGCGGGCTTACTTCAGCACGCCGAGTAGCGACCACACCCGCCGCGCTTCGGAGTCGGCGGAGATGAGTTCGGTGAGCAGTTCGTTGAGCGGTTTGTTGCCCCATTCCACGGCGCGTTTGATCAAGTACGGCACCGGGCTGTGGGGTTCGGTTTTGGCCAGGTAGTCGGCGATGATCACCAGTTGGCGGTAGGCGTCTTCGCGGCTGCTTAGGGTGGCGGCGATGGGGGCAGCGCTGGCCGCTGACGGTTGCTCGGCGGCATTGGCGGCGGTTGCTTCGGCTGGCGCTGGTTCGCTGACCAGCGGCGGGAGTGGTGCTGGTTGTTGGGGGTGCATGGTGATGAATTCCTGAATCAGCACGGCCAGGGCTGCCATGATTTCGCGCAGCGGTTGATAGCTGGGGGCAAGGTCTTGCAGGTGCAGGTCGCTCCAGAAGTCCAGGCGTTGCAGGTCGCTAAAGCCGCCTTCCAGGCTGCGCTGGCAGTGAAACCAGTGGGCGATTGGGGTTTCGCGCAGGTGTTCGTTGAGTTTTTGTTGTTGCAGGCGGGCTTGTTCGGCCAGGGCTTTGGCTTGTTTGTTGTCGCCGCCATGCACTTGCTGATGTTGCAGTTGTTGCCAGTGGTAGAGGGTGAAGCCGGCAAAGTCGCCGCCGTGCTCGCCGAACAGTGGCGTGCGGGTGTGCAAGATCTCGGCGTATTGCCGGGCTAACCAGTCCAGCGGCGTTACGCGCCAGCTCTGGTCGCCGTCTTCGGCTTGCGGGTGCAGGTGGTCGGGGTAGCGTTCGCACAGGCCGACCACCAGCGCCACGGCCTGGGCGAAGCCTGCTATGCCGTGGCGATGCAGCCAGGCTTCGCCGAGCCAGGCGGCGACCATCAGGTCTTTGCTGCGGGTGGCCAGCAGCTCGCTGGCGAGTTTTTCTTGCGCGGCCCAGTCGCCGCGTTTTATTTCACTTTTCCACACGCCAGTGGGCAGGCTGGCGTCGTCTTCGCGGCGCAATTCGCGCAGGCGGTCGAAGTCGGCGTCGTAACGCAGGCTGGGGCCGCAGGGCGGTTCAGCATCAATGGGCGCCAGCAGGCGTTCAAGGTCTAGGGCACTGCTCATGGAAGCTCCTGGGCGCTCAGCAGCGGCGCAGCGCTGGTACTAAAGGGGGATGCCGGCGCGCGTACGGGCAGTGGTTGTATCGATAAGGGCAGCTTGCCGCCCTGGGTTAGCAGCGACAGGCGCAGGTACATCTGCGCTTGGTTTTCGCTGCTGTACGGGGCGTATACCGGCAGCTGCAAGGTCAGCGGAAACTGGGTGTAGTCGACGTTGGCTTGGCGCTGCACGGCAACGTGGGAGCGCATCAAACGCAGCAGCGCCCAGGGCCCGGTGTATTCCCAGCCGGCTTCGAGGTCGTTGACTGCCAGGCTCGGTTGCAGCGGGTCGTTGGCCGGGCGCTGCGAGCCATTTTTGGCCCAGCGCAAGATCAGTTTGATCGGCTCACCGACCGTCCAGTGCAGGCGTTTTTGTTCGTCGCCGGGGTACACCAAGGTTTGGTTTCCGGCGTACAAACCCCAGGCGATGATCTGGTCGGCGCCGCGCTCGTCTTCGCGGTCGGTGCGCCACAGCACGTCCATGTCCAGGCCGATCACGCCGTCCTTGTCGCGCACAAACAACGGGCCGAGCCACTGCCGCGCTTGCTTGAGACGGTCGAGAAAGTCTTGCGCCGCCAGCTTGTCGCCGGAGGGGCTGTAGGCCAGGCCGTTCTCGGCTTGGGTCAGGCTGCTGTCGATCAGTTGCACCATATAGCGCACGCGTTCCGGGTCGGCGTCGGCCGAGGCCAGGTCGTAGGAGAACGGAAAGCGGTTGGCCAGGTATTGGTTGAAGTAGTCGGCCAGTTTGGCCCACGCCTGGGCGCCCAGTTGCTGCTGCAGTTGGGTGCAGCGCTGGCGGGCCTGCCCCCACAATTGCTGGGCGCGCCGTGAGACGTCGTCGGCGCCCTGGGGCACGTTGGCGGATTGCAAAATGCTCGAGCAGGTTTGCGCGTCCATTTCCACAAAGTCGCGGCTAAGCAGCTGTTCAAACTGCACCGGCGAACTGGCCGGGTTTTGCCCTTTGTATTTGAGCATTTCCTCGTTTAAGGCCAGCAGCCGGGTAACGTTGGCGTAGTCGGCGACGGCCAAGTTGTCTTGTTGCAAGCGCAACCATTCCAGTGCCGGGCCATGCTCCTCGGTGGCTTTTTGCATAATGGCGAACTGCTGCGCCAGGGTTTGTTTGAGCTCTTGGGTGTCGGTGGAGCGGTACAACTCCAGACCAAGGTTTTTGCCGCCGTTCCAGGTTTCAATGGCGAAGCGTTGGCCAAACACGGGCAAGGTTTCGACGGTGTTCAGCGCGCGGTTGATGTCGGCCAGCGCCCGCCGGTTGAGGCCGTTCTGTAAGGTGGCAGCCAGGTCTGGGCGCTTGAGTTCAAC
>NZ_JBBNAH010000301.1:0-1627 GCF_037994325.1 Pseudomonas sp. | reverse complement strand
AACCATGACCAGGCGGGTCATCAATTCGAGACCACTGTGGACGGTGACCGTGCTTAACTTGCCTATATGGACCTGGGTAAGCAGACGCTCGATATCTACCGCACCTTTGTGCCTAATTCATTGCGTGGCCGTGGCATTGCCGCGGCGTTGACCGAGCGAGCGCTGGAGTACGCCGAGCGTATGGGCTACACGGTGATTCCGTCCTGCTCCTACGTGGAGCGCTATATGGAACGGCGCGATCGCCACTGAATGTTCCTAGAACAAAAACGCCGGGCTAAGCCCGGCGTTTTTGTTTGTGCGGTTTGTTGATCAGCCGCGTTGACGCTTGGGCAGAACCGCTTTGAGCTTGCTGTGCATACCCATCAAGGTTTTCTCGGTGGTGTCCCAATCGATGCAGGCATCGGTGATCGACACGCCGTATTTGAGGGCGTTGAGGTCTTTGGGGATCGACTGATTACCCCAGCCCAAATGGCTTTCTACCATCAGGCCGACGATCGATTGGTTGCCTTCCAGAATCTGGTTAGCCACGTTCTCCATCACCAGCGGTTGCAGGGCTGGGTCTTTGTTGGAGTTGGCGTGGCTGCAGTCGACCATGATGTTCGGTTTGATGCCGGCCTTGTTCAACTCCTGCTCACACACCGCTACGCTCACCGAGTCATAGTTCGGCTTGCCGTTGCCGCCGCGCAGCACCACGTGACCGTAGGCGTTGCCTTTGGTGGTGACGATGGATACGCCACCTTCCTGGTTAATGCCGAGGAAACGGTGCGGGCTGGAAACCGATTGCAGGGCGTTGATGGCTACGGTCAGGCCGCCGTCGGTGCCGTTTTTGAAGCCAACGGCCGAGGACAGGCCTGAGGCCATTTCCCGGTGGGTTTGCGATTCAGTGGTACGCGCGCCGATGGCCGACCAACTGATCAAGTCTTGCAGGTACTGCGGGGAAATCGGGTCGAGGGCTTCGGTAGCGGTGGGCAGCCCCATTTCCGCCAGGTCCAGCAGCAACTGGCGACCGATATGCAGGCCGTCCTGGATTTTGAACGAGTCGTCCAGGTACGGATCGTTGATCAGGCCTTTCCAGCCGACGGTGGTGCGCGGCTTCTCAAAATACACACGCATAACCAGATAGAGCGTGTCCGACACTTCTGCCGCCAGCACTTTTAAGCGCTCGGCATATTCATGCGCGGCTTTGATGTCGTGGATCGAGCAAGGGCCCACTACCACAAACAGGCGGTGGTCCTTGCCGTCGAGAATATTGCGGATCACCTGGCGGCCCTGCACAACGGTGTGCAGCGCGGCGTCAGTCAGCGGAATTTCACGCTTGAGCTGGTCAGGGGTAATCAGGGTGTCGTTGGAGGCAACGTTAAGATCGTCGATCGGTAAATCAGCCATCGTGCTACTCGTCAGTCAGTCGTCAGTCAGGTCACGGGAGTTGGCCGCCAGCCATCTGTCGACAGAGCGCAGAGCGTAACGGGGGAGGGAACCTTAGCGCGTACGGCCGGCGCCGACAATGGGCCAAAAGGTCAATGTCCACACATCCTGGGCGACGGTATCAATGCAAGCCGCTGATGCTTGAGAACGAGGCAGCATGCTCGGCAATCCATTCCTGGGCGATAGCCTCAACGGGAAGAGG
>NZ_JBBNAH010000300.1:0-5340 GCF_037994325.1 Pseudomonas sp. | reverse complement strand
GAATTAAGGTGCGCGCCTGAGCTTGGCTCAACGGCTCGGTAGCGATGATATAGCTGCCAGCGGGCAGCACTTTGCCGCCCAAATTGCTATTCAAGCCATTGAGGTAGGCGTTGCAAGCCAGCACTAGGTTCTTCGCCCGCACCTTACCGTTGGCGGTGTGCACCACCACTTCGCTGCCATAGTCGATACGGCTAACAGCGGAGTTTTCGAACAGCTGCACACCCAGCGACTGCGCGGCGGCGGCTTCGCCCAACGCCAGGTTGAGCGGGTGCAGATGACCGGAGCCCATGTCGATCAGGCCGCCGACATAGCGGCTGGAACCCACCACTTGGTGCATGTCATCGGCATGCAGCAGACGCAG
The DNA here is from genome assembly GCF_037994325.1 of Pseudomonas sp. Taxonomy (GTDB): domain Bacteria; phylum Pseudomonadota; class Gammaproteobacteria; order Pseudomonadales; family Pseudomonadaceae; genus Aquipseudomonas. Next base: position 4,979 of record NZ_JBBNAH010000300.1, on the reverse strand, counting down.
ATCATGGCGGTAGCCCAAGCCGCGTAGCTCGGCGAGGTCGTCGGCGAAACCTTCAAGGTCGCTGGGTTTGTTGGCCAGGTCGCAGTAGCCCCAGGTGAGGTCGCACTGAATATTGAAGTGCTCGATGCGGCGCCGGACGATTTCCACCGCCTCCAGGCCGAGCAGTTTCAGCTCGCGCACACCGTCGGCGCCGACCACGCCGGCAAAGCGCTCAACGTCATGGCCCACACCGCGAATCAACTGCCCGCCGTTGCGCCCGCTGGCGCCCCAGGCGATCTGGTTGGCTTCCAGCAGCACCACGGATAAGCCACGCTCAGCCAGTTCGATCGCGCTGTTCAGCCCGGAAAATCCACCGCCAACGATGCACACGTCTGCGCGTAATTCGCCGTTCAGTGTTGGGTAGCTGAGCGGGCGATTGGCGCTGGCGGCGTAGTAGGAGGGGGCGTGCGATTGGCCAAGGCTTGGCTGAACGCTGGCGTTCATGTTTGAAATCCTGATTCTTATGTTTGGTAAATTTTACGCAGCATAAAGGCCGGGTAAGACCGGGCCAATAGGGCTGCGGGAAAAAACCTACGGTCTGTCGCTAATTGGCGTGAGCAGGAAGTGAACGGCGTACTTTTGCTACCATGCGCGCCCGCCGAGGACACCGCCCATGAGCTGCAACAGCCGCAAGATCGACCACCTGCGCCAGCGCATTCCCAGCTTTGCCTGTGTGCCGGGTTGCCACGATTGCTGTGGGCCGGTTACCGCCTCATCGGAAGAGATGTCGCGCCTGCCGGTAAAAAGCGAGGCAGAACATGACGCCGCGCTCGCTGAGTTCAACTGTGTGCACCTCGGCCCGCAAGGTTGCACGGTGTATGAACAGCGCCCGTTGATTTGCCGCCTGTTTGGTACAACGCCGCGTATGCCGTGCCCGAATGGCCGGCGGCCGGAGGAATGGATCGATGAGCGCGTGGAAAAAGGCGTGCATCAGTTGATCGCCAGCACGCGCCAGGTCTTGGTGTAGCTCGCCTCAGTCCGGCACTGGCAAGGTCAGGCTTTCCTTCACTTCTTCCATGACGATATAGCTCTTCGACTCACGCACATGCGGCAGTTTGAGCAGGATGTCGCCCAGCAATTTGCGATACGACGCCATCTCAGAAATTCGCGCTTTCACCAGATAGTCGAAGTGGCCCGAGACCAGATGGCACTCCAATACGTGCGGCAGCTTCAGCACCGCGCGGCGGAATTCTTCAAAAGTGTCGCCAGATTTGTAGTCCAAACTAATCTCTACAAATACCAGCAGGCTGGCCTTGAGGTGCTGCGGATTCAGCCGGGCGTTGTAGCCCATGATGATGCCTTCGCGCTCCAGGCGGCGAACCCGCTCGGTGCAGGGCGTGGTGGACAGGCCCACGCGCTCACCCAGCTCGGTAAAGGACAGGCGGCCGTCCTCTTGGAGGATGCGTAAAATATTACGGTCGATCTTGTCCAGTTCGCGACGGCTCTGATGCTGGGTTCTCATGGGAAATCCGCCTCTGTATTAAGGGCTTTTGCCAAGAATTCTCGCCAAATATAGCTATCAATACAGTGAAATGCACTGGCAACGGCTCCATATACTGCGCGGAATTTCGATCAAGATATCAAACGTCAGCGTAAAGTCGCGGCGAGGGAGATAAACCATGCGAGTTCTGGTGTTAGGTAGCGGCGTGATCGGCACCACCAGTGCGTATTATCTGGCTCGTGCTGGCTTTGAAGTGGTAGTGGTTGATCGCCAGGCGGCGCCCGCCATGGAAACCAGTTTCGCCAACGCCGGCCAAGTCTCCCCCGGTTACGCCTCACCCTGGGCCGCCCCCGGTGTGCCGTTGAAAGCCATCAAGTGGCTGCTGCAACGCCACGCTCCCCTGGCCATCAAGGCCACCGCCGATATCGACCAATACCTGTGGATGCTGCAGATGCTGCGCAACTGCACGGCCAGCCGTTATGCAGTGAACAAAGAGCGCATGGTGCGGTTGTCTGAATACAGCCGCGACTGCCTCGACGAACTGCGCGCCGAAACCGGCATCGCCTACGAAGGCCGCAGCCTTGGCACTACGCAACTGTTCCGCACCCAAGCGCAGCTGGATAACGCCGCTAAAGATATCGCCGTGCTGGAACAATCCGGCGTGCCTTACGAGCTGCTTGATCGCGACGGTATTGCTCGCGTTGAACCGGCGCTGGCCGGCGTGACAGATATCCTCGCCGGCGCCCTGCGCCTACCTAACGATCAGACTGGGGATTGCCAGATGTTCACCACTCGCCTGGCAGAAATGTGCGTGGAGCTGGGTGTTGAATTCCGTTTTGGCCAAAGCATCGAAAGCCTCGACCACGCGGGCGACCGCATCAATGGCGTATGGGTTAACGGCAAGCTGGAAACCGCTGACCACTATGTGCTGGCCCTGGGCAGCTACTCGCCGCAACTGCTGAAGCCGCTGGGCATCAAGGCGCCGGTTTACCCGCTCAAGGGTTACTCGCTGACCGTGCCAATCACCAATGGCGCCATGGCACCGACCTCGACCATCCTCGATGAAACCTACAAGGTCGCCATCACCCGTTTCGACAACCGCATCCGCGTTGGCGGCATGGCGGAAATCGCCGGCTTCGACCTGAGCCTGAACCCACGTCGCCGCGAAACCCTGGACATGATCGTCAACGATCTTTATCCACAGGGCGGCGACCTGAGCCGCGCCGAGTTCTGGACCGGCCTGCGCCCGACCACACCGGACGGTACGCCAATCGTGGGCGCGACCCCATATAAAAACCTCTTCCTCAATACCGGCCACGGCACCCTCGGTTGGACCATGGCCTGTGGCTCTGGCCGCCTGTTGGCCGATCTGATGGCGAAAAAACGTCCGCAGATCAGCGCCGAAGGTTTGGATATTTCCCGTTACGGCCACAGCAAAGAGAGCCTCAAGCATGCCCATCCAGCGCCAGCGCACTGAAACCCGTTACAGCGAAATTGTTATCCACAACGGCACGGTCTACCTGGCCGGGCAACTGGCTGATAGCTACGACGGTGACGCCGCTCAGCAAACGCGGGAAACCCTGAACAATATTGACCGCCTGCTCGCCGAGGCCGGTACTGACAAGAGCCATATCCTGTCGGTGACCATCTACCTCAAAGACATGGCGGCCGGTTATGCCGGGCTGAATGCTGTCTGGGACGCCTGGGTAACCCCTGGTACTGCACCAGCTCGTGCCTGCGTTGAGGCCAAGCTTTACACCCCCGAAGCGCTGGTGGAAATGACGGTTATCGCCGCCCTGCCGTAAGCCTGCTCCTCCCTAAAAAAAGCCAAGAAGACTGTCGCCATGCGTCCCGCCCGTGCCCTGATTGATCTCGCCGCCCTGCGTCATAACTACCGTTTGGCCCGTGAATTAACCGGCGCTCGGGCGTTGGCGGTGATCAAGGCGGACGCTTATGGGCATGGCGCCGTTCCTTGCGCTCAGGCGTTGCAGAATGAGGCCGATGGGTTTGCCGTGGCAGCCATTGAAGAAGCCTTGAGCCTGCGCGCTGCGGGTATTACCGCGCCCATTTTGTTGCTCGAAGGCTTCTTTGAGGCAGACGAACTGGAGCTGATCGCCGAGCATGATTTCTGGTGCGTGGTACATGCGCCCTGGCAGCTAGAAGCCATTGAGCGTTCGCGGATCAGCAAGCCGCTGCAGTTCTGGTTAAAGCTGGATTCGGGCATGCACCGCGTCGGATTTTTTCCGGAGCAGTACCAGGATGCATACCGCCGCCTGCAGGCCAGCGGCAAAGCGTCGAAAATTGTCTTGATGACCCACTTTTCCCGCGCTGACGAGCTGGAAAACCCGCGCAGCGAAGAACAGATGGCCGCGTTCGCCCAGGCGCGGCAAGGCTTGGAAGCGGAAGTCAGTTTATATAACTCACCCGCTATTCTCGGTTGGTCGTCACGCTTTCCCACATTGCAAAAAACCGACTGGGTGCGTTCCGGCCTGATGCTGTATGGCGCCAGCCCGTTCGAAACCGCGCACGACCACGCCACGCGCTTGCAGCCGGTGATGACCCTGGAGTCGAAGATCATCAGCCTGCGTGAGCTGCCCGCTGGCGAGCCGGTTGGTTATGGCGCGCGTTATGTCACTGAACAGCCGACCCGCGTCGGCGTGGTTGCCATGGGCTATGCCGATGGTTATCCACGCCATGCGCCGAGCGGTACACCGGTGACTATCGACGGCCATCCGAGCCGTCTGATTGGTCGCGTATCGATGGATATGCTCACCGTCGACCTTACTCATCTACCCCAGGCTGGCGTAGGAAGTCGCGTCGAGTTGTGGGGGAAACAGGTACTCGCCAGTGAAGTAGCGGCTGCCGCTGGCACCATTCCGTACCAGATTTTCTGTAATTTGCGCCGGGCCCCGCTCGTCTATTCCGGGGCCTAGCGGCTGGCCTGAACAGGATTGCCACCCAAGTGTTGTAAATACTGAACGCTGTTGCGATGATGCGCCCTCAAATCTGCATCTCTCCAAGGGGGCTCTATCATTGGACGTCGGCGTTCGACTGCAATCTATTCGCAAGCTTAAAGGCCTGTCTCAGCGTGAACTCGCCAAACGTGCGGGCGTCACCAACAGCACCATTTCCATGATCGAGAAGAACAGCGTAAGCCCCTCGATCAGTTCGCTGAAAAAGGTGCTGGCCGGCATTCCCATGTCGTTGGTCGAGTTTTTCTCACTCGAAGTGGAACAGGACAACCACACCCAAGTGGTTTACAAAGCAAGCGAACTGGTCGATCTGTCCAGTGGCGCGGTCACCATGAAATTGGTTGGCAAAGCGCATCCCAGCAGGGCCATTGCCTTTCTCGACGAAACGTATCCACCGGGTTCTGATACCGGCGACGAGATGCTCACCCACGAAGGTGAAGAGTCTGGTCTGTTGGTTGATGGGCGCTTGGAGCTGACCGTTGGCAACGAGATTTATATTCTCGAAAGCGGAGATAGCTACTACTTTG
>NZ_JBBNAH010000299.1:0-11994 GCF_037994325.1 Pseudomonas sp. | reverse complement strand
GGCATCGTCCAGCACCACGGCCAATTGATAGGCATACAAACCATCGCGACGACGAATGACAAAGTCGCCGACATCGCGGCCCAGGTGCTGGCGGTAGTCGCCCTGTACGCGGTCGGTAAAGTGGTATTCCAGCTCCGGCACGCGTAGGCGAATCGCGGCGCCTTCCTGGCCATGCCCGGCGTTGCGGCATAACCCGGGGTATACACCTTGGTAGCCTTCAAGCTGTTTGCGTGAGCAGGTGCAGGCATAGGCCAGCCCTTGGCTAAACAGGCGTTGCACCAGGCTTTCGTAGGCGTCGTGGCGGTCGCTCTGGCGCACCAGTTCGCCGTCCCATTCAAAGCCGTAGCGTTCCAGGGTGTGCAAAATGGCGGCTTGGGCGCCGGGTACTTCGCGGGGCGGGTCGATATCTTCCATGCGCAGCAACCAGGTGCCGCCGCAGGCTTTGGCGTCGAGGTAGGAGGCAAGCGCCGCCACCAGGGAGCCGAAATGCAGGTAGCCGCTGGGTGTCGGGGCGAAGCGCCCGATATAGGCTGGAGTGGTCATACGCTAGCAATAGGCATGGCAGAGCAGAAATGAAGCGGGGCGCCTAAGCGCCCCGTTCTCAGATCAGGAACCGATCTGCTTTTCTTTGATTTCCGCCAGGGTTTTGCAATCAATGCAAAGGGTGGCGGTTGGGCGGGCTTCGAGGCGGCGGATGCCGATCTCAACACCGCACGAGTCGCACCAGCCGTAGTCGTTGTCTTCGATCAGTTGCAAGGTCTGGTCAATTTTCTTGATCAGCTTGCGCTCACGATCGCGGGCACGCAGTTCCAGGCTGAATTCTTCTTCCTGGCTGGCACGGTCGGCCGGGTCCGGGAAGTTGGCTGCTTCGTCTTGCATGTGATGCACAGTCCGATCGACTTCCTGCATCAACTCAAGTTTCCACTTGCCAAGAATATTGGTGAAGTGAGCCCGCATTGGGTCACTCATGTATTCCTCACCCTTTGTTTCTTTATAGGGTTCGAAGCTACGGTTGAGTGGGTCGTTCTTTGCTTTTGCTTTGGTGGGCATGGATGACCGCCTCTTAATCTCTCTAATCCACTGCGCAGGATTACTGTCCATTGCCGTCATTTATGCCGGCCCTGCGGCTGCAAGCGGGCGAACTTACCAGATCGCCTGCGGGTATGCCACTCCCGGTTGTCATCGTGCTGCTGTTTAGCCAACTGGTTGGGTAGAATCGCCGCCTGAACTTATATAAAGGAAGGCCGATGACTTCGCCCTACAGTGCTCGCAGCCGCGCTATCGAGCCTTTTCACGTGATGGCGCTGCTGGCTCGGGCCAATCAGTTGCAGGCCGATGGCCATGATGTGATTCATTTGGAGATCGGCGAGCCCGACTTCACCACCGCCGCGCCCATCATTGCAGCCGGTCAGGCCGCCCTGGCCAACGGCCATACCCGTTATACCGCCGCCCGTGGTTTACCGGCGCTGCGTGAGGCAATTTCTACGTTCTACGCGCAACGTTACGGCTTGAGCATCAGCCCCGAGCGAATTCTGATTACCCCCGGCGGTTCCGGCGCCTTGTTGCTGGCGACGGCGTTACTGGTCGACCCCGGTAAACACTGGCTGCTTGCCGACCCAGGCTACCCCTGTAACCGACACTTCCTACGCCTGGTTGAGGGCGCCGCACAGTTGGTGCCGGTCGGCCCGGATGTGCGATACCAACTGACGCCGGAATTGGTTGAGCGCCATTGGGACCGCGACAGCGTCGGCGCCCTGGTTGCCTCGCCAGCCAACCCCACCGGCACACTGTTGTCGCGCGACGAGCTGGCGGCGCTGTCGAAAGCCGTGAAAGCACGCGGCGGCCATCTGGTGGTGGACGAGATCTACCACGGCCTGACGTATGGCGTAGATGCCGCCAGCGTGCTGGAAGTCGACAACGATGCCTTTGTGCTCAACAGCTTTTCCAAATACTTCGGCATGACCGGCTGGCGCCTGGGTTGGTTGGTGGCGCCGCCGCAAGCGGTGGGCGAGTTGGAGAAGCTGGCGCAGAACCTGTATATCAGCGCACCGAGCATGGCCCAGCATGCGGCACTGGCCTGTTTCGAGCCCGACACACTGGCCATTCTCGAAGAGCGCCGTGGCGAATTTGCTCGTCGTCGTGACTTCTTGTTACCAGCGCTGCGCGAGTTGGGCTTTGGCATCGCCGTGGAGCCGGAAGGTGCCTTCTATTTATATGCAGACATCAGCGCCTTTGGTGGCGACGCCTTTGCCTTCTGCCAGCACTTTCTGGAAACCGAGCATGTGGCCTTTACTCCGGGCCTGGATTTCGGCCGTTACCAGGCCGGGCACCATGTGCGCTTTGCCTACACGCAAAGCCTGCCGCGGTTACAGGAAGCGGTAGAGCGGATCGCCCGTGGCCTGAAAAGCTGGCGGCCCTGATGCTGTTTAACCCGCCGTTAGAACAAGGGCGCCTGATCCGCCGCTATAAACGCTTTCTCGCCGATATCGAAACCAGTAGCGGTGAGCTGCTGACCATTCACTGCCCGAACACCGGCTCGATGTTTAATTGCATGGTCGAGGGCGGTGCGCTGTGGTTTAGCCGCTCTAACGACCCCAAGCGCAAGCTGCCCGGCACATGGGAATTGGCTGAAACCCCGCAAGGCCGCTGGGCCTGTGTAAACACGGCGCGCGCCAACCCGTTGGTGGAAGAGGCGTTGCGCGAGGGCGTGATTAGCGAGTTGGCCGGCTTTACCACGCTTAAGCGCGAAGTGCCCTATGGCGAAGAAAACAGCCGCATCGATTTTCGCCTCGAGTACCCAAGCGGCCCGGCGTATGTGGAAGTAAAAAGCGTGACCCTGGGCTTTGACGGCACGGCAGTGGCGGCTTTTCCCGACGCTAAAACCCAGCGCGGCGCGAAGCATATGCGCGAGTTGGCCAGCCTGGCGCGCCAGGGCATTCGTGCGGTGCAGTTGTACTGCGTGAATCTCTCCGGCATTGCAGCGGTGCGCCCGGCTGAAGAAATCGATGCGGCCTATGCCGCCGCTGTGCGTGAGGCGAAAGCGGCGGGTGTGGAGGTGCTGGCCTATGGCGCGGTGCTGACGCCGACCGAGATTCGCCTGACTCATCGGCTAGACGTGCAGCTGTAATCAGTCGGGCAGGGCGAGCCAGATGCCGCTGGCATCTTCGCGGCAGTCCAGCGCGCTCAGGGATTCGCCTTCGCACGGCCCCGTTACACATTCCCCCGAGTCAATCAGAAACAGCGCGCCATGGCGGGCGCACTGGATCAGGCTACGACTGCTATCGAGAAATTCATCCGCTTGCCATTCCAGGGGCACGCCCTTGTGCGGGCAGCGGTTTACGTAGGCGTACACGTGGCCGTCTTTGCGCACCGCCAACAGCTTTATCCCGCCCAATAAAAAGCCCCGGCTTTGACCTTCGGCCAAAGATTCCGGGGCGCAGAGAAACTGCATAGTCAGGCGCCTCCAGGTGAGCGCGGATTATCCCGCGCGCCTGGGCCTGGCGATAGCTAGATTTCCCAGATGAAGTTCACCGCAGCGTGGCGACCGGGTTGCGAGTAACGCGCCAGGCCCTGGTTCAGCGAGGTCAGGCCACGCACGTCACCCCATTGCCAGTATTCCTTATCGCCCAGATTGAAGAGGCCGGCGTTGACGGAAAACTCGTCGGTAACTTGCCACCAGCCATTCAGATCGAGCAGGCCGTAACCGGACGGTTCGTACTGGCTGGCGGTTTGCGTTTCGTCGACACGGTCTTTGGCTGCGACCAGGGTCCAGCTCAGATCGCCGCCGAACTTGCTGCCCGGGTCGGTATAGCCAATGCCAAATACACCTTTGAGCGGGTCGACGCTATTGATCGGCTGGCCCGTGCCTTCGTCTTTACCACGGGCGTAGGCCAGCGAGCCGATGGCTTTCCAACCTTTGGGCGTCAGACCCAGTTCGTCGAGGAACAACTCGCCTTTGGCTTCGGCGCCGCGAATGGTCACGCGGTCTTTGTTTACGTACTGGAACTCGCCCAGCGGGAAACCGGCCACGCTGGACGCCCGGGTGATCTGCTCGATGAAGTCGTCGTAACGGTTGTAGAACGCCGCCACGCCAAAGCTGCCGACGCGGTACTTGCCGCGCAGGCCGGTTTCCCAGCTGTCGCTGGTTTCCGCTTTGAGGTTGGTGTTGGCCAGGGTGCGGTACAGGCCGGGGTTAACGAATTCGCCAAAAATTTCTACCGCCTGTGGTGCACGGAAGCCGCGGGCGTATTGGCCGTAAGCGCTGAGCTCGTCGTTGATTTGGAACGTAACCCCAAGCTTTGGCGAGATCGCGTGGTCTTTGAAATTATCCGGGTTGGCGTCGGTGGCCTGGCTGTTCAGGTACTCGTCGGTGGCGTGGGGTTTCATCTCGTAGCGGTCGTAACGCACGCCCGGCAGGATGGCCCAGCGGCCAAAGGTAATGTTGTCCTGCAAAAAGGCCGCGTATTCGGTGGTGGTCGGGTCGGGGAAGTCGCTGGTGGGCAGAATTGGTGTGGTCACGCCGGTGGCTTTTACCGTTTCGCCGCCTTCGCGCAGGTCCGAGTTCTTTAGGCGCTTGAGGTCCAGGCCATAGGTGACGGCGTTTTGCACCGCGCCAATGGCGAACGTCTTGTCCAGCTTGGTGTTAAGCACCCAGAGTTTTTCCTCGTAGTGCGAGTCGCGCGTGCGATAGCGCGGCTGGCCGCCGACCACGCGGTCTTCATAGGTGCGCTGGCGGGTTTGGCTGTCTTGGTAACTGAGTTGGGTTTGCAGGTTATCCACCAGCAGGCTGTCGAGCGCGATGCTGTGGTTTAGCGAGTAGCGCTCGCGGTCCACGCTGTCTTCGGCTTTTTGCGTGCGAATGGCGGCGGTGTTGCTGTAGTTGCTCAGCACATTGGTGTCGGTGTCGTCGGCGAAGCGCTCGTAGGTCAGTTGCAGGCGCTGGCCTTCGGCGTAGTTCCAGCCGAACTTGGTCAGCAGGTTGTCGGTGGTGTAGTCGACCGGGTTTTCATCTTCGCGAGCGGCGCCAATGCCACCACGGCCACCGTAGCTGTCAACGGCACTGCCGGTGCGGCGGCCGATATGCACCAGTGCATCGACCGGGCCCTGGCGGCCGGCGAGCGTGGTGCTGCGCAGCCAGCTGTCATCGGAACCGTCGTAGCCGGTTTTCAGCCGGGCGTAGGCGTCGTCGCCTTCGTCCAGGTAGTCGGCGGCATCTTTGGTCAGAAAGCTGACCGCGCCGCCAATGGCATCGCTGCCGTACAGCGACGAGGCGGGGCCACGGATGATTTCGACTTGTTTAACGGTGTCGGGGTCAACGTAATCGCGTTGGGCGCTGAGGAAACCGCCAAAGGAAAAAGCGTCCGGCATGCTTACGCCGTCCACTTGGGTTAGCACGCGGTTGCCGCCGATGCCGCGAATGGTGAAACCGGACAGGCCGAAGCGGCTACCGCTGCCACTCACCGAAACGCCTGGTTCGTAACGAACCAAATCTTTGATGTCTTTGACGTTCTTCTGGTCGATATCGCGCTCGGTCTGCACCGACACCGTGCTCGGCACTTGGTCGAGGGTTTGCTCGGTGCGGGTGGCGGTGACGGTAACGGTGTCGAATTGTGTCGGCGTCTTATCAGCGGCAACAGCCAGCGACGGTGAGAGCAACAGCAAGACCAGCCAAGGCTTGTGGGCAAAGGGCGGACGAAGGGACATAGATCTACTCCTAGATCGTGAGCGTCAGATGGCTGCGTTGGCCACCGGTTTGATATCGGGGCGGAAACTTAGCTGTCTTGACATTCAAATGCAAACAATTATCAAATAGATTCGTATCTGGTAAATGTCGGCATGCTATGGCCCGTTTCGCCCTGTATTTCCTGCTTTCGCTTGCGCTGCATGCAGTGGCGAGCTTGTTTCTGCGCGAGTCTGTCGTAGAGGCGGGACGTGCCCAGGATTTAGCTAAACAGCAGCCTGCGGTGATGTTGATTCAGTTGCCGCCAGCGCCATTGCCCGCTGCGTTGGCGATTACACAGCCGGTTGCAGTGCCGCCAACAAAACCCGTTGTAGAACCGGTGGTGACACCGCCGCCAGTGCCCAAGCCGGTGATCGTTGAACGCAAAGTCGAGCCGCGCCCGCTGGCCAAAGTAACGCCGCCGAACGTGTCGCCACAGAAAGCCGCGCCGCCCAAACCCATCGAGCCCAAGGTTGCTCCCGGCCCGGAGGTTGCGCGCGTGGAGTTGCCTAGCGCCGCTACGTCGGCAGGGCCGGCAACGCCAACGCTGGCGCCGGTGAAAGAGGTGTTCAGTCGCGCGCCGAGTTTTTTACAGCCGCCCGAGCGGCCGCGTTATCCGAGTTTGGCCAAGCGCCGAAATCAGCAGGGCGTGGTGTTGGTCGAGGTGCGTCTGGATGAGCGCGGCCAGCAACGGGCTTTGCATATCGTGCAGTCCTCCGGCGTAGAAAGCCTGGATGAGGCGGCCTTAAAAGCGGTGTCCGCCTGGCAGTTCCGTCCTGAAACCAGTGACGGCCGAGCGGTCCCCAGCCGCGTGCAAATACCTATTGAGTTCGCCCTGACGGCGAGCCGTTGATTGATCGAGGAGTTGTCCATGACCAGCCACATTCAGGCGCAAGCCCCAGCCGCCAGCAGTGCCACTGATCTCTACCAAGCCTGGCAAACGCTACGCGCTGAGCAGCCAAAACTGCGTGCCCGCGATGCTGCCGCGCACCTGCACGTCAGCGAGGGCGAACTGGTCGCCAGCCGCCTGGGCGTGGATACCGTGCGCCTTAATCCAGACTGGGCGGCGCTACTGCCGGCACTCGGCGAGCTGGGTTACATCATGGCCCTGACGCGCAATGAAGACTGCGTGCACGAACGCAAAGGCTACTACCGCGACGTCACCGTTATGGCCAACGGGCAGATGGGCCTGGTGGTGTCGCCGGACATCGACCTGCGCTTGTTTCTCGGCGGCTGGGCCAGCGTATTTGCCGTCTCGGAAGAAACCGGCAAAGGCACCCAGCGCAGCATTCAGGTGTTCGACCACCAAGGCGTTGCGGTACATAAAGTCTTCCTCACCGAAGACAGCCATGAAGCCGCCTGGGCGCCGCTGCTGGAGCGTTTCCGCGCCGAGGAGCAAACCTCGGTGCTGGAGCTCAAGCCCATGCCCGCCCCAGTCATTGCCAAGCCAGATAGCGAAATTGACGTTGAGTCGCTGCGTGAAGGCTGGGCAACGCTGAAAGACACCCACCACTTTTTCGCCTTGCTGAAAAAGCACGAAACCACTCGCACCCAGGCCCTGCGCCTGGCCGGCACTCAATGGGCTGAACCATTGGCGCCGGCTGAGCTGGCCAAGCTGATGGAAGCCGCGGGTGAGCGCGCCGTGCCGTTGATGGTGTTTGTCGGCAACCGCCACTGCATTCAGATTCACACCGGCACGGTGAAAAACCTGCGCTGGATGGACACCTGGTTCAACGTTCTGGACCCCGAATTCAACCTGCACCTCAAAAGCCAATCGGTAAAAGAGCTGTGGCGCGTACGCAAGCCGAGCAGCGATGGCGTGATCACCAGCTGGGAAGCGTTCGACGCCAATGGCGAGCTGATTGTGCAGCTGTTTGGCGCGCGTAAACCTGGTGTGCCCGAGCTCAACCAATGGCGTGAGCTGGCCGAGGCCGCTGCCGTTCTGCCGGCCTGATTAGCGCTAACGCAACCGGCCAGCGCCTCCTTTATAGAGAAGGCGCTGGCCGGTTTTTATGCACAGCGGCAACAACGCTGGAGTACGCCAGTGCCGCTCTGTGGTCCGAATTAATGGAGTTTTTTATGCGTGTAACTGCCCGTATTGCCAGCCTGTGTTGCGCTGTTTTATTGAGCCAGTCGCTAAGCGCCGCCGAGGCCCTGCCGCAGCGCTGGGTCAGTGCCGGGGGTTCGATCACCGAGTGGGTGGTGGCGCTGGGCGGCCAGGGCAAGCTGGTGGGCGTGGATACCACCAGCCTGCATCCGCTTGAGTTGAAGAAATTGCCGAGCATTGGCTACCAACGTCAGTTGGCGGCTGAGGGCATTCTGAGTTTAAAGCCGGACTTGTTGCTGGGCAGCGAAGAGATGGGCCCGCCGCCAGTGCTGGCGCAGGTCAAGAGCGCGGGGGTAACCGTCGAGGCGCTGCCGACCAAGGCTGACCTAGCCACCCTGGAGCACACCCTTACCCGCATCGGCGCGCTACTTGGTGATGGACCACGCGCGGCCAAGACGTTGGCCGACTACCAGCAGCGTCTGGATAAACAAGCGCAATGGGTAGCCAGCGCGCAGGCCGGCAACCCTGCTCCCACCGTTCTGTTGTTGCTGTCCCACGCCGGTAGCAGCCCGATGGCGGCCGGGCAAGACACCATCGGTGCCTGGCTGATCACGCAGGCGGGCGGTCGCAGTATCACCACGCACAGCAGTTACAAAGCGCTGTCCACCGAAGCGTTGCTGGCGCTGGACCCCGAGGTGATTATTTTTGCCGACCGCAGCATTGCCGGGCCCGAAGCCAAGGCCGCGCTGCTCAAGCAAAATCCAGCACTGGCCGCGACCCGCGCAGCGAAAAACGACCGCTTGCTGGCGCTGGACCCGACCTTGCTAGTCGGTGGTTTGGGCCCGCGTATTCCCGCTGCACTGGCGGTGCTCGGTGCAGCCTTCTATCCTGCCGCGCAACCCCTGACTGCCGACGCTAAGCCGCAACCATGAATCCAGTTGTACTTCCGCGCTCACTGTTTATTGCACTGGGCCTGCTGCTGGCGCTCGCGCTGCTGTTATCGCTGGCCCTCGGCCCGGTCAGTTTGCCGTTGCTCGATACCCTCAAAGGCGCGTTGCGGGTGTTCGGCGCGCCGATTACCGGAGACGGCCTGGAGCAGGCCGAGCTGATCATTGGCCAAATCCGTATGCCGCGTACCTTGCTCGGCTTGGCGGTGGGTGCGGTGCTGGCATTGTCGGGCGTGGCGATGCAGGGTCTGTTCCGTAACCCATTGGCGGACCCTGGCTTGGTTGGGGTGTCCAGTGGCGCGGCGCTGGGTGCGGCAGTGGCCATTGTCGGCGGGGCCTGGCTGGGCGGTCTGCCCGAGGCCATCGCGCCGTACTTACTGTCGGCCAGTGCCTTTGCCGGCGGGCTGGTGGTGACGGCGTTGGTGTATCGCTTGGGCAGCCGTAACGGCCAGACCAGCGTGTCGACCATGCTGCTCGCCGGTATCGCCCTGACCGCCTTGGCCGGCGCGGTGATTGGCTTATTCACCTATTTGGCCGACGACGCGACGCTGCGCACCCTGACCTTCTGGAACCTCGGCAGTCTTAACGGCGCCAGCTATTCGCGGCTGTGGCCGTTGCTGCTGGTCACCGTGGCCGTCGGCCTGTGGTTGCCCAAACGGGCGAAGGCGTTGAATGCATTGCTGCTGGGCGAGTCCGAGGCGCGGCATCTGGGGTTCGAGGTGGAGCGGGTTAAGCGCGAGCTGGTGTTCTGCACGGCGCTGGGCGTCGGCGCGGCGGTGGCAGCGGCCGGCATGATTGGCTTTATTGGCCTAGTGGTGCCGCATTTGGTGCGCCTGCTGGTGGGGCCGGATCACCGGGTTCTGCTCCCCGCGTCGGCAATGGCTGGCGCGGCGTTGTTGCTGTTCGCCGATGTGCTGGCGCGGCTGGTGCTGGCGCCCGCTGAGTTGCCAATCGGCATTGTTACCGCGCTGATCGGCGCACCGTTCTTTCTTTATCTGTTGCTGCGAGGTCGCGCCTGATGCTCTGTGCAGAAAAGCTCGCGGTTCAGCGCGGTAGCAAGTTGGTGCTCAGTGGCATCGACCTGGCCTTGCAGCCGGGCGAGGTGCTGGGTGTGTTGGGGCCAAACGGTGCAGGAAAAAGCACGCTGCTGGATGCCTTGAGTGGTGAGCTGCGGCCCAGCCAGGGCCAGGTGACCCTCGATGGGCGGCCGTTATCCGCCTGGGTTGGACCGCAGCGTGCGCAGCGCCTGGCGGTGTTGCCGCAAACCTCGACGCTGAACTTTGCTTTTCGCGTCGAGGACGTGGTCGGCATGGGTCGCCTGCCGCACGCCACTGGCCAGGTCCGCGATCAGCAGATTATCGCCGAGGCGTTGGCAGCGGCCGATGCCGGGCATCTGGCTGGGCGTAACTACTTGGAGTTGTCGGGTGGCGAGCGTCAGCGTGTGCACCTGGCGCGGGTGCTGGCGCAGCTATGGCCAGGGGCTAGCGGGCAAACACTGCTGCTGGATGAGCCAACCTCAATGCTCGATCCGTTGCATCAACACACCACGTTGCAAGCCACCCGCACTATCGCTGCCAGTGGCGTGGCGGTGCTGGTTATTCTTCATGACTTAAACCTGGCCGCGCGTTACTGCGACCGGGTGTTGCTGCTGCACGGCGGTACTGCGCATGCGCTTGGCACGCCCCATGAGGTGCTGCAAGCCGAGCCACTGCAGGCGGTGTTCGACCTGGAAGTGCTGGTGCAGCGCCATCCCGAGCGCGGCCACCCGTTGATCATTGCCCGATAAGGACTTTCCATGCGTGTTGTTTTGCTGCTGTGCGTACTTCTGGCCGGTTGCCAAGCCTTGCCGCCACTGCCGACCTGGCAAAGCCCCAATGGCCGGGAGCATGCCGACCTCGGGGTAATCCGCGATCTACGCAGTGGCGAGGTCCTGACACCTGAGCAATTGGTTAAGCGCCTGGCGCCGGCCCCGCAGGTGTTGGTCGGCGAGCAGCACGACAACCCCGACCATCACGCCTTGGAGCTGTGGCTGCTGCAAGCGCTGGAGCAACAACGGCCGCAGGGCAGTGTGCTGTTGGAAATGCTTAACCCGGATCAGCAAACCAAGGTTGATAACGCGCGCGGGCAGAGCATTGCCGATCTGCCCGCCGCACTGGCCTGGCAGAAGAACTGGGAGTGGTCGCTGTACGGTCCCCTGGTGCGCCACGCCTTGGCGCAGCCGTATCCCTTGCTGGCGGCGAATCTGGATCGCAGCGAGATCATGGGCATTTATAAAGCCCGCCCGGCGTTAGACGGCTCGGCCTCGACGGCAGCCAGCGTGCAGGCGCCATTGCTGGAGCAGATTCGCGAGTCACACTGCGGCCTGCTGCCGGAAGATCAACTGCCGGCCATGCTTGCCGTGCAGCAACAGCGTGATCGACGTATGGCGCAGCGGCTGTTGGCGGCACCGCAACCGGCGTTGCTGTTTGCTGGCGCGTTTCATGTGCGGCGTGATTTGGGTGTGCCCTTGCACCTGGCCGATCTTGGCGCGGGGCCGGGCAGCGTTAGCCTGGTGTTGGCGGAAGTGGGCAAACCGGTGTCGGCGGCAACGGCGGACTTTGTTTGGTACACGCCGGCGTTGCCAGAGCAGGATCACTGCGCGGAGCTGCGCCGCTAGTTTCAGCCGATTTGCCAAACCCCGCTGTTTAGCGGGGCTGGCGTTTTGCTTCGCGGGTTTAACTCAAATGCCGGACTTGATGGCGCTCCAGTTACGGGTAATCACGCGCATGGCGGCTTGCGACGGCGGCAGGCTGACAAACATTTTTCCGATCAGCTTTTCGTCCGGGTAGATCGCCGGGTTTTCCCGCACGGCCTGGTCTTGCAGCGCTTGCGAGGCGGTGTTGGGGTTGGCGTAGTGCAGGTAGTTGCTGATTTTGGCGATCACGTCCGGGCGCATCAGGTAGTTGATAAAGGCGTGGGCGCCGGCTGCGTTTTTCGCGGTTTTCGGAATGGCCAGGTTGTCGAACCAGATATTGCTGCCTTGCTCCGGCAGGCTATAGGCGACGGTGTTTTTGTTGCCGGCATCAATCGCGCTTTGCCGCGCTTGCAGCACGTCGCCAGAGAAACCGATGGCCACGCAAATATCACCATTGGCTAGGTCGGCAATGTACTTGGTGGAGTTGAAGTAGGTGATCGACGGCTTGAGGGTTTTCAGCAGCGCGGTGGCGGCGGCGATGTCCTCGGTTTTTTCGCTGTTGGGGTCTTTGCCCAGATAAAGCATGGCCAGGGGAATGATCTTGGTC
>NZ_JBBNAH010000298.1:0-18796 GCF_037994325.1 Pseudomonas sp. | reverse complement strand
CACCACGTCAGTTAAACAATGCCGGTAGCGTAGAAGGTGCCGATGACCACAAACACGGCCAGGGTTTTGATAATGGTGATGCCGAAGATGTCTTTATAGGCTTCGCGGTGGGTGAGCCCGGTTACCGCCAGCAAGGTGATCACCGCGCCGTTGTGCGGCAGGGTGTCCATACCGCCGCTGGCCATGGCGGCCACGCGGTGCAGCACTTCCAAGGGGATATTGGCGGCATTGGCGGCTTCGATAAAGGTGTGCGACATGGCCGCCAAGGCGATGCTCATACCGCCCGAGGCGGACCCGGTTATACCCGCCAGCAGGGTGACGGTGACGGCTTCGTTAACCAATGGATTGGGGATGGTTTTCAGCGCATCAGCCAGCACCAGAAAGCCCGGCAGGGAAGCGATCACCGCACCAAAACCGTATTCCGACGCGGTGTTCATCGACGCCAGCAGTGCGCCGCCGACCGCCGTTTTGGTGCCTTCGGCAAGCTTGGATTTAATCGCGCGGAAGCCGCAGATCAACACCAGCAAAATGCCCAGTAACAACGCCGCCTGCACGGCCCAAATGCCAGTCAGTTTGGCCACTTCACTGGTCACCGGTTGCGCCATGCCGGCCAGTTGCAGGGTGTGGGTCTTGCCGTAGATTTCCGGAATCCAGCGGGTGAACACCAGGTTAGCCACGCCCACCAGAATCAGCGGCGACAGCGCCAACCACGGGTTGGGCAGGGCAATATCTTCGGCCGTCTCTGGCTCATTGCGCAGGTCAGTGCCATAGCCCTCACCGTTAGCCTTGGCTTTGCGCAGTTGGCGGCGCAGGTAGAGCATGCCGGCAATAAACACGAACACGGTGCCGACCACGCCCAGCCACGGTGCCGCCCAGGAGGTGGTGCCAAAAAAGGTGGTGGGGATGATGTTCTGAATCTGCGGGGTGCCGGGCAGGGCGTCCATGGTGAAGCTAAAGGCGCCGAGGGCGATGGTGGCCGGGATCAGGCGCTTGGGAATATCGCTCTGGCGGAACATTTCCGCGGCAAACGGATACACCGCAAACACCACCACAAACAGCGATACACCGCCGTAGGTCAGCAGCGCACAGACCAGCACGATCACCAACATGGCCTGACGTGTGCCGAGCAACCGGATGGCGGCGGCAACGATGGAGCGCGAGAAGCCCGACAGCTCAATCAGCTTGCCGAACACCGCACCGAGCAAAAACACCGGAAAGTACAGTTTGACGAAGCCAACCATCTTTTCCATAAACACGCCGGTAAAGGCCGGCGCCACGGCAGAGGGGTCGGTGAGCAACACCGCGCCAAGGGCGGCGATGGGGGCAAACAAAATAACGCTGTAGCCGCGGTAAGCCGCGAGCATCAACAGCGCGAGGGCGGCGAGGGCGATGATCACACTCATAAAGCGTTCTCCTGATACCGGGCGGTTAGGCCACCCGATGGTTTTATTGTTATGGGTAAAGGCTGTGTTTTATGGAGTAGCGCAGCGGCGATTGATTCGCCGCTTTTTTGCACCTGCGGTTACCACAACGGCAGGCTGTAACTGACGATCAGGCGGTTTTCGTCCAGATCGTTGCCAAAGTTGGTCGAGCGCACCGTCGCATTGCGCCATTTCACCCCGAGGTTTTTCAGCGCGCCGTCCTGGATCACATAGGCGATATCGGTGTTGCGCTCCCACTCTTTGCCCTCGGCGCCGCTGGCCAGGCTGATGTTGTCGCCGGTTAGGTAGCGGGTCATAAAGGTCAGCCCCGGTACACCGAGGGCGGCAAAGTTGTAATCGTAGCGGGCCTGCCAGGAACGCTCGTCGGCGTTGGCGAAATCGCCGATCTGGACAAAGTTGACCAGGAACGCGTCGGTGCCACCGATATAGGCAAAACCGGTGTCGCCACTCATTTTCTGGTAGCCCAAACCAAAGGCATGGCCGCCGAGGCTGTAGGTGAACATGGCGCCGAGGGCGCGGTTGTCGACATTGCTGCGGCCCTCGTCATTGGAGCGGCCGTAGCGCAGGTCGGTTTTTAGCGCTTGGCCGGCGCTGATGGGCAGCACGTGGGTGAGGTTGACCAAGTGTTGGCTGTAGAGGTTGTCGAGCTTGCCGTAGTTGTAGCCGGTGGTGAGCTGGTCGTTCCATTTGTAGCTCAGGCCTGCGAAGTCGAACTGGTCGCTGGTGCCGCTGGCGACGATACGTTTGGCACCACCGGTGGTGATGGTCATGTCTTCGCTGTTGGAGGAGTCGCGAAGGCTTACCTGGGTCAGGCGCCCGGCGTCCAGGGTCAAGCCGGCAAACTCGCTGGAGTTCAGGTGTGCGCCTTGAAAGGTTTGCGGCAGCAGGCGCGAGTCGTTGGCCAGGGTGGTCGGCAGTTTCGGTATCAACGTGCCTACCTTGAGCACGCTGTTGGAGGCCTTGAGCTTGGCGGTTAGCCCGAGCTGGCTGTAATCGTCGGCAGCTTCGCGTGGCGCGCTGCGGCCGCGTGGCAGCAAGCCTGATCCGGCGCGGTCGGGGCTGGAGTCGAGTTTCAGGCCAAGCAGGCCAATGGCGTCTACCCCCACGCCAATGGTGCCGGCGGTATAGCCCGACTCATAACGCAGCAGAAAGCCCTGCGCCCATTCGTCTTGCTTGGATTGCGCGGCGCCGTCTTGGCGGAAGTCACGGTTGAAGTAGAAGTTACGCAGTTCGAGATTGGCTTTGCTGTCTTCGATGAAATCGGCCTGGGCGGCCTGGGAAAGGCAGAAGCCGGTGCCGAGGGTAGCAAGCACCATGGCGTGGCTGAGCGGGTAGCTCATAACAGATCTCCTGGTTGCAGCTGTGCGACTAGGGACGATGCCGTGGCGTCCCGCAGGGTCAGTGCGCATAGCGTGCGACGATATTGTTGTTGTTTTTCGGCTGCGGTCTGGCCGCGGCGGGAGCTATAGCGAGATATGTGCCATATAGCTAAGGTATTGAAAATTAAGGATTTTATGGTTATTGGCTAAAATTTTTAGCCGTTCTTGTCTCTAGTGCGAGACATAAAGCTGGGAGAGCGGGCGATAACACGCTGGGCTGCGCTATCTCTAATTTGAGATTGTGTCTTCGTTTGGAGAGTTGGCCGCGGCGCTGCCTGCTGGCGAAGCAGCAACGGCAATCCACCCAAGCTGTCGGCCAATAACTGTCTAAAGTTTTAAAGCCCCTCAGCTTTTTCTAAAGGCTTCCATGGCACTCAGCCCCGCTCGCAACGCCGCCGTCTTGGCTATCGCGTTGCTAACCAGCTTCTGCGGCGCAACCCAAGCCGCCCCTAAGGTGCTGATTATCGCCACCAGCGAGCTGCCGCCTTATGTCAGTGCCAACGCCCAGGACAGCTTTCTTAGCGAGCTGTTGCCCAAAGTGGCGAGGGAAATGGGCGTGAAGTTTGAGTTTCGCTTTATGCCTTGGCCGCGCTGCGAGCGCGCGGTGGAAGACCTGCAGGTTTGGGCAACCATGCCCTACGTGCCAACGCCCGAGCGCGAGCAGAAGTTTCTCTTCTCCGAGCCGCTGTATGCCAAGCAAACGCTGTTGTTTTATTACAGCCCAACCGACCAGGGCTACCCGCGTACTTTCGAAAATTTCGAGGAATTTAAACGCTTTAAAATCGGCGGCGTGCGCGGCTATTACTACGAAGCGCTGTTCAATGCGGCCGGCCTTAACCTGGAGCTGACCACCAGCGAAGATTCCAGCTTTAAAAAACTCCGCGCCGGGCGAGTGGACTTGGTTCCGGCGGTCGATAGCGTGGGCTGGGACGTTATCCGCAAGAACTTCCCCGCCGAAGAACAGGCGGCATTCCATGCCTTGGAAAAGCCCTTGGCCGTGGGCCACAACTACTTGATGACCTCGCGCAGCTACCCGCAGACGCAGCAACTGCTGGAACGGTTTAACCACGCGTTGGGTAAGTTGCGGCGCAACGGTGTGTACCGGCAGGTGGCTGAGCGCCACGGCATAGCGGTGGAGAACTAGGCCGCGTTCGCGTGGCGTGCACAGCACACCCTGCGGGACGACGTGTTTATTTAAAAAACTGGCTCGGCGTGGTGCCGAACTGTTTTTTAAACATGGTGGCAAACGCGCTGGGGCTTTCGTAGCCGAGGGCGCCAGCGACGTCGATGATCTTTTCCCCCACGGCAATACGCTCCAGGGCCAGCAGCAGACGCGCTTGTTGGCGCCACTGGCCGAAGGTCATGCCGGTGCCTTTTTGGAACAGGCGCTGGATGGTTTTTTCGTCCAGGTGCAGACGCTTGCTCCAGTCGGCAAGCGTGGCGTTGTCGCCGGGGTCTTGGTGCAAGGTGGTGCAAATCGGTTCGATGCGCGGATCGCTGGGTTGCGGCAAATGCAGGGGCAGAGCGGGGAGGATTTTCAGCTCGTCGAGGATCAGGTTCATCACCCGTGCTTCGCGCGAGTCGTTGGCGTAGGGCTCGGCGATGCTGATGGAGGTCTGGATCAACTCGCTCAGCAGCGGCGAAATGCTCACCGCTTTGGTTTCGCTGGGCAGCCCCAGGTTGTCCTCGGCCTGCACAAACACGCTGCGCATTTTTAACGGACCAATGCAGCGCAGCGAGTGCACCTGGCCACGGGGCATCCAGATCCCCCGGCTGGGCGGCACAATCCATTGGTGCAGGGCGGCGTTAACCACCATGACGCCCTGAATGGCGTAGAGCAGTTGGTGCTTGTTGTGGCTGTGCGGCGGGATCACCCAATCAGCCGGGTAGTCGGTAGCGCTGCTGCTGACGCGCCAGGCGGCGGCATCAATGGCCAGCAGTCTGGCATCCAGCGGTAATTCATCCCAGGGTTTGATCATGTTGTCCGTTTTGCGATAGGTGTTGTCTGCATTTCGCGAGACAGGCAGTTTTAGCGCCCCGTAGGATAGCGCCGACCCCCGAAATTGCCAGCGCGTGTTGCAACGCGCTGGTCTGTCTGGAAGCTGCCCTATGTCCCTCAGTACCACCGCGTCTCCCTCAGTTGCCGCCGGCCCTTCGGCTGCCGCCGCTGTAGCCCAGCAAGCCAGCCCCTTGGTAATGCGGGTAATCGGCGCCTGCGCCTTGGCGCATATGATCAACGACCTGATTCAGGCTGTGCTGCCCTCGATCTACCCGATGCTCAAGGCCAACTACGGCCTGACCTTCGCCCAGGTCGGCCTGATTACCCTGACCTTTCAACTGACCGCCTCGCTGCTACAGCCTTGGGTCGGTTATCACACCGACCGCCATCCCAAGCCGTGGTTGCTGCCGGTGGGGTCGCTGTGCACCCTGGTGGGTATTTTGTTGTTGGCCTTTGTCGGCAGCTTTCCGGCCATTCTGCTGGCCTCGGGTTTGGTGGGCATCGGCTCGTCGACCTTCCACCCGGAAGCCTCGCGCATTGCTCGGCTGGCCTCGGGCGGGCGTTACGGCTTGGCGCAGTCCACCTTTCAAGTCGGCGGTAATGCCGGCACCGCGTTTGGTCCGTTGCTGGCAGCAGCCATCGTGATTCCCTATGGCCAAGGGCATGTCGCCTGGTTTGGTCTGTTCGCCGTGTTTGCCATTTTGGTGCTCTACGGCTTGAGCCGCTGGTACCGCAATCACCTCAACCTGTTCAAGCTCAAGAGCGGGGGCGTGGCCACCCATGGCCTGTCCAAACAACGGGTGATGGGTGCGCTGGTGGTGTTGGCGCTGCTGGTGTTTTCCAAGTACTTCTACATGTCCAGCTTGACCAGTTACTTCACCTTTTTCTTGATCGAAAAGTTCGACCTCTCGGTAACCAGCTCGCAGATGTATCTGTTCCTGTTTTTGGGCTCGGTAGCGGCGGGTACGTTTTTCGGTGGGCCGATTGGCGACAAGATCGGCCGGAAAAAAGTGATCTGGTTTTCCATCCTGGGCGCTGCGCCTTTTACCTTGGCCTTGCCCTATGTCGACCTGTTCTGGACCGCCGTGCTGAGCATGATCATCGGCTTTATCTTGTCGTCGGCGTTCTCGGCCATTGTGGTGTTCGCGCAAGAGCTGGTGCCCGGCAATGTCGGCATGATCGCCGGGATCTTCTTTGGCCTGATGTTTGGCTTTGGCGGCATTGGCGGCGCGCTGCTGGGCTACCTGGCGGATATCCATGGCATTGAATACGTGTTCCACCTCTGCGCGTTTCTGCCACTGCTGGGCATTTTGACCGTGCTGCTGCCCTCGACCAAAGGCGTGTAGGGCGCTGCGCCCCTGATTACGTCAGGGGCCGTTCCAGCACACTCGTCAGTACCGCCAGCGGGGCCTTGCTCTGGCCAGCAATGGCCTGTGGTTGCACTACACCCTAGGTGGCTTGCCATACGCCGCCATCGCCCAGCACGAAAATCCGCTGCCCAGCCTCGGCAAACACCGTCATCGCCCCGGTAAAACTGCCAAACGCCGGCAGCAGGCTTAGGCGCTCACCCAAGACAAAACATGGCAAACGCAAGCTCTGCCGGCCTTTACCGCGCAGCCGGTAGGCCGGGTGCACATGGCCGGCGAGTACATGGTGAGTGGAATGGGGATCAGGTTCGTGCTGCAAGGCAAAGGGCCCAAGCAACAGGGGCTCGGCCACGGTTTCGATAGTCAACGGCGCTGGCGGGTCGCCGGCATTGCGGTCGTGGTTGCCACGAATCAGGGTGATCGCGAGCCCGGGGTAACGCCCGCGCCATTCGCTTAACGCCGCCATGGTCAGCGGGTTTTTTGCCTGACGGGCATGCAGAAAGTCGCCCAATACAATCAGCCGTCGGCAGGCATAGCGCTGCAGCAGGCGGTCCAGACGTTGGAAGTTTTCCGCCGTGGTGCCATGGGGCACCGGCTGCCCGAGCTGGCGGTAGGTGGCGGCTTTGCCCAGGTGCAGGTCGGCAATCAGCAACGCCTGCTGTTCGGGCCACCAGATAGCTTTATCCGCCAGCAGCCAGAGTTCGCTGCCAGCCAATTGCACGGCAAGGTGCTCACTCATGGTTTGGCTTTCTTGTTACGTGGCAAACCATCTTTTCCCTGCCGGGGCGCGCGGCCTTTGCGCGGCGCCGGGCGCTCATCATCAATAGCAAAGCGTGCATCGGTATCGGCGGCAAAGGCGCCGGGGCCGGCGGCTTTTTCCAAGTCCTGAACCATGCGTTTAATTCGGTCGGCGAGTTTTTCCGAGCTTAGGCTTTCGCGAAAACGCTCTACCAGCAGCGGAAAGGCAAAGGGTGTAGCGCGCTTGATCACGTGCACATCCAGGCGCCGGCTTTGTAAGCGCTGCAAGCTCTGCTGCAAACGCTCGACCTCCAATTCCTGACGCAGCACTTCCTGCTGGGCCTGGGTGAGCAGCAGGTTGTCGGGGTCGTATTGCTGGAACACGTCAAAAAACAGCGCACTGGAAGCCTGCAACTGCCGCGCGCTTTTTGCCGCGCCGGGGTAGCCGGAAAACACCAGGCCGGCGATACGGGCGATTTCGCGAAAGCGCCGGCGCGCCAGCTCGCCGGCATTCAGGCTGGCGAGTACGTCTTGCAGCAGGTGTTCGCTGCTAAATAGCGCCGGGGTCAGCACCTCGAGGTAGTCGATAGGGCTGGCGCAGAGCAGCTCCAGACCGTAGTCGTTTACCGCGATGGAAAAACTTAACGGCGTATTCCGGCCCAAGCGCCAGGCCAATAAGCTGGCCAGCCCGAGGTGCACGGAGCGCCCGGCGAAGGGGTAGAGAAACAGGTGCCAGCCTTCGCGTGATTTCAGCACTTCGGCCAGCAGCGTGTCGGTGGTGGGCAGGGCGGACCAGTCTTCCTGCACCTTTAGCAGGGGCTGGAGCAGGCGCATTTCCGCGCTGGGGAAATGACCGTCGGCAGCGGCGCCCAACTGCTCGACCACGGCATCGGCCAGCTCGCTGGACAGCGGCATGCGCCCGCCATTCCAGCGCGGCACTGCGGCCTTTTTACCGCTGGCGCGGCGCACATAGGCGGTCATATTTTCCACCCGCACCAATTCGAGCAAACGCCCAGCAAACAGGAAGTTGTCGCCGGGGCGCAGGCGGGCGATAAAGCCTTCTTCGACGCTGCCCAGCGAACCGCCGCTGCCGCCCTTGGTCCAGTACTTCACGCTAAGGCTGGCATCACTAACGATGGTGCCAATGCTCATACGATGACGCCTGGCTAAGCGTGCGTCCGGCACCTGCCAGCGGCCGTTTTCGTCGGGCTCGGCGCGGCGGTAGTCGGGGTAGGCGGTAAGTGAGTGGCCGCCATGGCGGACAAAGGCCAAGGCCCAGTCCCATTCCTCATCGCTCAGGTGCCGATAGGCCCAGGCGCTGCGTACTTCAGCCAGCAATTCAGCGGCGATAAAGCCGCCGCCCAAGGCCATGCTGACTAAGTGCTGGACCAACACATCCAGCGGTTTTTCCGGCGACTGGCGGCTTTCAATGCGCCGCTCGGCCACCGCCGTTTGTGCCGCCGCCGCTTCCAGTAGTTCCAAACTATGGGTCGGCACCAGGGTGGCGCGTGATGGGCGCCCCGGCGCATGGCCGCTGCGCCCGGCGCGTTGCATCAGCCGCGCGACACCTTTGGGCGAGCCAATTTGCAGCACCCGTTCGACCGGCAAAAAATCCACGCCCAAGTCCAGGCTCGACGTGCAGACCACGGCCTTGAGTGAACCCTGCTTGAGCGCCAATTCCACCCAGTCCCGCACCTCGCGAGACAGCGAGCCATGGTGCAAGGCCAGCAGCCCAGCCCAATCCGGGCGTGCCTCCAGCAAGGCCTGGTACCAGATCTCCGCCTGTGAGCGGGTGTTGGTAAATACCAGCGTGGTGCTGCTGCTTTCCAGCTCGGCGACCACCTGCGGCAACATGCGCAGGCCCAGGTGCCCAGCCCAGGGAAAACGCTCGATACCGGGTGGTAGCAGGGTGTCGATGCGCAGGTCTTTGGCCATTTTGCCTTGCACCAGACAACCTTCCGGCATCAGCACTTCCAGGGCATGGGGCTGATTACCGAGGGTGGCAGACAAGCCCCAGACCATCAGCTGCGGGCTCCACTGCCGCAGCCGCGCCAAGGCCAGTTGCAACTGCACGCCGCGCTTATTGCCGAGCAGTTCATGCCACTCATCGACCACCACCATGCGCAGGTTGGCGAAGGCGTCGCGCGCGTTGGCGCCGGTCAGTAGCAGGGTCAGGCTTTCCGGGGTGGTGATCAGCGCTGTCGGCAGTTTGCGACTTTGCCGGGCGCGCTCGGCACCGCTGGTGTCGCCAGTGCGCAGGCCCACGCTCCAGGGGATATGCAGATCGTCCAGCGGCGCTTGCAGAGCCCGTGCGGTGTCGGCAGCCAAGGCGCGCATCGGCGTAATCCACAACACCGTCAGCGGCGCCATGGCCGGTTTACGTTTCAGCGGTTTGCCCACCGGCGCGGCAACGCCAGGTTTGGCAAAACGGTTTAGCGCGGCAAACCACACCGCATAGGTTTTACCCGCACCGGTAGTGGCATGCAGCAGGCCGGACTCGCCGGCTTTTACCGCCTGCCACACCTCCTTTTGAAAGGGAAAAGGCTTCCACTGTTGCAGCGCAAACCAGGCGCTGGAGGCACTGCTCACAGCAGACCCTGCAAGGTAGCCAGGGTGTCGGCGTCGTCGACCGTCTTGTCGGTTCGCCAGCGCAACATGCGTGGAAAACGCACGGCGATGCCGCTCTTGTGGCGCTTGGACAGGGCGATGCCTTCAAAACCCAGCTCAAATACCAGACTTGGCGTCACGCTGCGTACCGGGCCGAATTTCTCCACGGTGGTCTTGCGGATAATGGCGTCGACCTTGCGCATTTCTTCGTCGGTCAGCCCCGAATAGGCCTTGGCAAACGGCACCAGCACGCGCTCGCCAGGCGCGGCGTCGTCCCACACGGCAAAGGTGTAATCGCTATATAAACTGGCGCGCCGGCCGTGGCCGCGCTGGGCGTAGATCAGCACGGCGTCAATGCTGAACGGGTCGACCTTCCACTTCCACCACAGGCCCATATCCTTGGTGCGGCCGACGCCATACAGCGAGTCGCGGCGTTTAAGCATCATGCCTTCCACCCCCAGCTCGCGGGAGGCTTGGCGTTGCCGGGCGAGGTCGGCCCAGTCGTTGCCGGTTACCTCCGGCGACAGGCGCAGGCGCTCGTCAGCCATCTCTGCCACCAACAGTTCCAGGCGTGAGCGACGCTCGTTTTGGCTATGGCTACGCCAGTCTTCGCCGCGCCATTCCAACAGGTCGTAGGCCAGCAGCACCACCGGCACCTCGGCCAACAACTTGGCGCTCAGGGTTTTGCGGCCGATGCGTTGTTGCAGCAGGGCGAAGGGTTGGATGCCAAAGGCTTTGTCGCTGTCGTGTTTCCACACCACCAACTCGCCATCCAGCACGCTGCCGTCGGGTAGCGCTTCACCCAGTTCATGCAGCTCAGGAAAGCGCTCAGTCACCAGCTCTTCACCGCGTGACCAAATCCATAAGCGGCCGTCACGCTTAACCAATTGCGCGCGAATGCCATCCCACTTCCACTCCACCAGCCAGTCCTGCACCGGCCCCAATACGGCGTCGAATTGCTCGCTGTCTTGCTGCAACGGATGGGCGAGAAAAAACGGGTAGGGCTGGCCACCGCGCTGGGCATGTTCGTCGTCCGACTCGGCGGCAATCAGCGCCAAATACCGTTGCGCGCTGGGGCGGTGGGACAGGTCGGTGTAGCCCACCAACCGTTGCGCCACGCGCTTGGCATCAATTCCGGCCAAACCGGCGAGGGCGCGGGTGACCAGCAGCTTGGACACGCCGACGCGAAACGAGCCGGTCAGCAGCTTCAGGCTGACCATCAAGCTCTGCCGATCCAGCTGCGCCCACAGCGGCGGCAGGCGTTCGCTTAGCTCTTCTGGCGGTAGGCCACGCAGCGGCAGCAATTGTTCTTCCAACCACCAGGCCAGGCCGTGCTCGGTGCTGTGGGCGGCTTCGGGCAGCAGCAGGGAAATGGTTTCGGCCAAGTCGCCGACCGCCTGATAACTCTCTTCAAACAGCCACTCCGACAGCCCCGCCAGGCGGCTGGCCAGTTCGCGCAGCAGGCGTGTGGGCACTACTTGTCGAGGTTTTCCGCCGGAAAGGAAATACACCGCCCAGGCCGCATCGGCAGGGTCGGCGCTGGCGAAGTATTCCTGTAAGGCATGTAGTTTGGCGTTGCTGGAGGTGGTGCCGTCCAGCCGCGCATAGAGTTCGGCAAAAGCCTTCATGCCGGTGCCTCGCTGTCTTCCTCGGCGCCGTATTCGGTTTCAAAACCGCGTGCGTCCAAGCCCTGTTCGCGCAGATGACGCACCAACACATTGACCTGGCCATGGGTAACCATCACCCGCTCGGCACCGGTTTGTTCGATGGCCCACAGCAGCCCCGGCCAGTCGGCGTGGTCGGAGAGCACAAAGCCACGGTCCACACCACGCCGGCGCCGCGTGCCGCGCAGCAGCATCCAGCCACTGGCAAAGGCATCGCTGTACTCGCCAAACCGGCGCATCCAGGTGCTGCCGGAAGCAGAGGGCGGGGCGATGATCAGGGCTTGGCGCAGCAACGGGTCGTTTTTAGCGATATCGCCGGCGTATAGGGTTTCGGGAATACGCACACCGCCGGCGCGGTACACCTGGTTTAACGGCTCTACCGCACCGTGCACCAGAATCGGCCCGATGCTGGCGTCGATGCCATGCAAAATGCGCTGGGCTTTGCCGAACGAATAGGCGAACAACACACTGGCGCGGCCGGCGGCGGCATTGGTGCGCCACCAATCGTCAATGCCGGCGAAAATCTCCGACTGCGGCTGCCAACGGTAGATTGGCAGGCCAAAGGTCGATTCAGTAATAAAGGTGTGGCATGTCACTGGCTCAAACGGCGTGCAGGTGCCGTCGGCTTCCACCTTGTAGTCGCCAGAGGCCACCCAGACTTCACCGCCGTACTCCAGGCGCACCTGCGCCGAGCCGAGCACATGGCCGGCGGGGTGAAAACTCAAGGTCACGCCGTGATGGTTAAGGCGCTCACCATAGGCCAGGGTTTGCAGATTGATGTCTTGGCCCAGGCGCGAACGCAAAATACCTTCGCCGGGCGCGGCGGCCAAATAGCGCTGGTTACCGGTGCGCGCGTGGTCGCCGTGGGCGTGGGTGATAACCGCACGTTCTACCGGGCGCCAGGGGTCGATATAGAAATCACCAGGTGGGCAGTACAAACCTTCGGGTCGAGCAATCACCAGCTCCATGCAGGCGCCTCGGCAAGGGACGTACAGGTAAGAGGGCCGAGGCGTCGTTTAGGTTCGGGTGGTTTTAACGGCGCTAGGCGGGCTCGATTTCGGCGAACAGGTAAACCAAGCAAAAGCCATCCATGGGCATTACCGGGTTGGTCCAGATCATCCGTGTGTGGCGGCCGCGTTCGGCAAAAATTTCTACCATCAGGTCCGAGGCGCCATCGAGCGCTTTGGGGTGGTCGTGGAAGTCTTCGGCCACATTGAGGACGCCTTCGAGGCGGTAGATCTGCTTGACCCGCGTCAGGTCGCCGAGGGCGTCTTTCAGTTGCGCGATGGCATTTAAGCCGGCCAGGCGACAGGCCGCGTAACCTTGTTCCAAGCTCAGCTCACGGCCCAGGCGCCCCTGATAATGCAGGGTGCCATCGACCCAAGGAAATTGCCCGGAGGTCATCAGCGTATTGCCCACAATCGCCCAGGGGAAGTAATTACCCAGCGCTGGCGGGCAAGCGGGCAGGTTAAGACCGGCGTTAAGCAGGCGCTGTTCGGGGGTAATGGTCATCGCATCGGCTCCACGGTTATGGCTGTTGTTCTGCGTGGGTAGGCAGCGGCGCCAGCCAGCTGGCCAGGGTATCGGCATGCTCCCGTAACCAATCGGCCGCCGCTTGTTCCGGGCTTTTACCGCCGCGATTGATGGCGTAATCCAGCTCGGCAACGATGGCGTTGGAGAGGCGGATGTTGCCCAGCACCTGGATTTCTTCTGCGGTAAACAGCGCCAAGCGGTCTTCGCGGGCCAGCAGTACCGCGCGGTCCACGCCGCCGAGCAAGCCTTTGGGGTCTTGCAGTTCACGGATGCGGTAGCGGTGGTGCAAAAACTGCGGGTGCCACAGCGGCACCACGCCCCACGCCTGTTCGGTCACCAACTGTTCAAAGGCCGAGGTGCAGTCCGTTTCGCTGCCGGTGTGAAAGCTATAGCCAGCCGCCAACAGCCCATATTCCTCCATGATGCGCAGGGAGAAACGGGTGATCCCCGCACCCGGCCCGATGCCCTGAATACTGTGCTTCATTCGTGCCGCTACGGCGGGCTTGAGCAAGTCTTCAATGCTTGCCACCTCAGCCTCTGGCACATACTCCGGCACACCCCACAGCGCGTACGGCTGGTAGTGCAGGCCCAGTTCACGGGTAGCGACCTCGCGTTCTACTTCTTGCCGATAAATGCCATGGCTATAGGGCAGCCAGGCGGAGGCGAGCATATCGATGCTGCCGGTGCGTAAACGCTCGAAGTTGGCTTGGTGCAGGGCAAAGCTGGACTGCACCGCAACCCCCATGCGCAGCAATACGAGGCTGACGATGGCGCCGCAGGCCCGGTGAAAAGACAGATCGGTGACGCCGAGATGGACGCTACGGGGGTTAGTCATGGCGCTGCTCCCAGGGCTCGGCCACCTCGAGCGTGGGCATGGCCTGGCCGACGATTTTTGCCGCGGGCGAGTAGGGAAAAATTATTTCCACAGTGATGCCGTTGGGGTCTTCGACAAACAACTGGTGTTCGCCCACCTCGGGAATTACCCGCTCGCGAAAGGCAATATTCAGCGCGACGAAATGCTGTTGGGTGGCGCCAAGATCGTCGCCACGCAACGACACATGATCAATCGAGCCGCCACCGGGTTGCGGCGTTTTAACCCCCAGATACGCCTCCAGCTCCGCGCGGTCTTCGGTCATCGACACGATGTGCAGAATCGGCTTGCCACTGGCATACAGCCAATGCCCCGGAAAGCGAAACGCCGGACGCGGGCCGGGTTGCAAACCGATCACGTGGGCAAAAAACGCCGCGGTTTCATCCCAGCGTTCTGTGCGGATGGTGAAGTGATCCAGGCGTTGGATAGTCATTGCGCGTCCTCCCGAGTATCGATTGGGACGAGCGCAGCGCGGTACGACGAGGGCGTACCAACGGCGGCACCCCGGACACAGGTGTTCCACAGCTGGGCGAGGGCGTTATCGATGGAGTGAAAAAAACCGCGAAGGGTCAGACGGGACATGGCAGCTCTCCTGCGTCTGGGGCAAAGGGCCAGACGAGAGGAGAGGGTGAGCGCTGGCAGGGGCAGGGAAAAAGTCGGTGCGCCAGCAAGCACCTAGTGCTGAGGATTGAAAATAGGCCGCAAAGCCAGGGCTCAGGCGCGTTTCAACCCTTCGCTGGCAATCTCATGGCGGGCGGCTTGCAGCAAGGTGGCATCGACATTCAGTCGATGGATCACGTTAAGCAATTGCTGCTTGAGCAACTGATCGCTGACCGCTTCGGCGGCGCGCATTACGGCGATGGCCGCGGCTTCGTTATTGCCGGCAACGTGGTCAAGGGTTTTGCACAGAGTACGAATGGTGCGGCTCACAACGGGTAACTCCTAGATTCGAGGCTGCACTGTAGGGCGCCGATATTGCGGTTTGATGGCGGGCAGATGCCGTTTCGGTTGCCATGGATTGGCAGTACAGACCGGAGGGGTGTGAGATTGGTTGCAGGAAAATTGTGCGGCGGATGTAACCGGGAATGGCGATGGAGCTTGCCCTCACTGCCAGCCCCTCTCCCGCGAGCGGGCGAGGGGAGCTTAAGTGCTCCAGTTATCGCGCCCCGCGCGGGCTAGGGTGATGGGGAACCGCAGACACACTTACTCGCTGACGTCATTCAGCCCGGCATAACTGGACAACAACACCTCACCCAACAGCGGATGCGGGGCTTCCACGCGTTCTTTGAGTTTGTCGGCAAAAGTCATGGCCGAGCTCTGGTCGGAAAAGGAAATGGCCATGCTGCCGCTTTTGACTAGCCAGGTTTCACGGCTTTCGCTGGTTTGTTTTTGCACTGCAATTTCCATCTTTGCCTCCTGCGGCCGGGGCCCTGTTGAAAAATAGATCAGAAAACACTCAGCCAAAAAAAATGCCAACACGAGGTCGGCAATTTAGTGAGCACACACGCACGTAGTTGCGTGTGTGTAAGGTGGGCCTGCTTTGTTACGGCTTGATGAAGGCAGCGGGTTTAGGCCGTCTGCGGCAGCTTGGCGATTACCTTGATTTCAAAGTCGAAGCCATACAGCCAGGTGACGCCGACGCAGGTGATGTTGGGGAACGGCGCTTGGCCCCAGAACTCCGGCACCACCTCCCAGATGGTTTCGAATTTAGTCGCCGGGTCGACGATAAAAACCGTCACATCCACCACATCATCAAAGCTGCAATCAGCGGCGGCGAGCACGGCATTGAGGTTGGTAAAGGCAGTGCGCACCTGGGTTTTCAGCTCCGCTTCCGGGCTGCCGTCTTCGCGGCTGCCAACTTGGCCGGAAACAAATAAAAAGCCGTTGGAACGCACCGCTGGCGAGTAGCGGTTGCGCTCGTACAGCGCTTGGCGGCCTTTGGGGAAAACAACGTCGCGGGTGTTCATGGGAAGGCTCCATCAGTAGGTGATGGCGCCACTCTAGGCCTTGGACTTTGAGGGATAAACGCGCAATCTTGGCCATCACTGTTTGTGTTTCCCAAATAATCTATCGGCCCGCAACCCTCACCAAGGAGCCCACGCCGTGGACCGTTTCGATGCAATGCTCGCCTTTGCCCGGGTGGTGGAGGCGGGCAGCTTTACCAAGGCCGCCGACACCCTGCATATGAGCAAAACCACCGTGACCCAGTTGGTGCAGCAACTGGAGGCGCGGCTGCGGGTCAAGCTGCTCAACCGCACCACCCGTAAGGTCAACCTCACGGCCGATGGGGCGGTGTATTACGAGCGCGTGGTGCGTTTGCTCAGCGATCTGGACGACGCTGAAACGGGCCTGTCTAGCGCCGCTGCCCTACCGCGCGGGCGGCTGCGGGTGGACGTGCCCAGCCCGTTGGCGCGCACCCTGCTGATACCGGCGCTGCCGCAGTTCCATGCGCGTTATCCGGATATTCAAATTGATATGGGTGTGAGCGATCGCATGGTCGATGTGATCGGCGAAAAGGTCGACTGCGTGGTGCGCGGCGGCGAGTTGCTCGACCAGTCGTTGATGGCGCGCAAAGTCGCCGATTTGCAGCTTGGCGTGTATGCCGCGCCGGCGTATCTGCAACGCCTGGGCCGACCGGCGCACCCGCGTGAACTGGAAGACTCGGCGCATCGCGTGGTCGGTTTTGTCTGGGCCCGCACCGGCAAAACGCTGCCCTACAGCATGCGCAAAGGCGATGAACATATTCATATGCAGGGCCGTTACGTGTTGGCGGTCGACGACGGCAATGCTTACCTGACTGCAGGCATTGCCGGGCTTGGCATACTCTGGCTACCGGCCTATATGGCCAAGGAAGCGCTGGCCAACGGGCAACTGCTGCCGCTGTTTGAAGACTGGCAGATGGAGCCCATGCCGCTGTATATCGCCTACCCACCCAACCGCCATGTCAGCCTGAAGTTACGGGTGTTTATTGACTGGGTGGTGGAGTTAATGGCCCAGCACGCACCGGTATCGTAGGTTGGGTCGGTCCGCGTTCGGTGAGCGCAGCGAAGCCCAACGGGCCGTCCGCCAGGACGGCGCGTATCGGTCTCCAGAGGATATACACGCGGAGCCCTGCGGGCTCCCTGTTGGGCTTCGCCTGCGGCTCAACCCAACCTACGTCGCAGATCAGCGGCGGGTTACAACTCCCGCGCCACGCGAAACCCTAGCCAATCGCCGCGCACGTAGGGTTCACGGTAGTTGCGGTTGCCGGAGCGGGAGAAGATTGGCGCTTCGGTGTAGTCGTTGCCGCGGATCATGTGGTATTCGCAGCTGGCTTCCAGCCATGGGCTGCCGTCGCTTGGTGCGCCGTTGTAGCTGTCGTGCATGCAGTCGGCTACCCATTCGTAAACGTTGCCGTGCATGTCGTACACGCCAAACGCATTAGGCGGGTAGCTGCCGCCTGGCGAGGTAAAGCTAAAGCCGTCGACCGGGCCATAGGTGTTGGCGTGTTTGGCGATGCTGTAGTCGGCGCCTTCGTCGAAGGGGAAGGGGAATGGCCCCGGCGAGCCGGCACGGGCAGCGTATTCGCGTTCGGCTTCGCTAAGCATGCGGTAGTGCTTGCCGGTCTTTTTCGACAGCCAGGCGACATAGCCTTTTACGTCGTCGTAGCTCATGCACACTGCCGGCTGCGTTGGGCCTTGCGGATAACGCGGTTTGCTGGCCACGCATTCGCGGCCGGGGCGTTCGTCGCCGTTGGCGATGGTCACTTTGGCCTGTTTTACATAGGCATCCCACTCGCCAGCCGACACCTGAAAACGGCTGATGGCAAAGGCTTTGGCAAAGGTGACCGGGTGCAGTGGCCCTTCATCCGGTTGGCGCCCGACTTCTTCATCCTGGGTGCCCATGGTGAACGTACCAGCCGGCAGTACCACCATTTTTGGACACTCTTTGCAGTCGCTGAAAACGCTGCCGACGGCATGTTTGTCTGCTGCGTGAATGGGCAAGGCGAGCAGCAAGGTGGTGCCGAGCAGAAGTTTTTTCATCGGTAGGGTTCTCACAGCTGTTGGGCCAGCAGGTTGATGGCGCGGTCGACGTCCGCTTCGGTGTTCAGCAGCCCCGGCGCCATGCGCACCACTGGGCCGACATCGCGGTTGACCGCATCGACAATCACGCCATTGCGGGTGAGGTAGGCGGCGATGGCGTCTTCGTCGACATGGGGTGTTTTAAAAAAGGTAAAACCGGCCGACAGCTCCGGGCTGATAGGCGTCACCAGTTGCACGCCTTTGAGCGTTTGCAGGCGTTGTTTCAGGTAGCTGTTGAGCTGTTGGATGCGCGCCTGCACATCGGCTTTACCCAGCAACAGGTGCAGTTCAAAGGCTTTGCCCAGGGCCCAGCGGTGTTCAAAGCTGTGGTAGCCACCGGGCGACATCACGCTGGCAAAGCTGTCGTCGGGGCGGGAAAAGCTGCCGACGCTGGGGGTCATATTGGCCATAGTTGGCGTGGCCGAGCAGATGATGCCGGTGCCCCGAGGGCCGAATAACCACTTGTGTGTGCCGGCAATCAGGTAGTCGCAGTTGAGGTCGGCAAAGTTGACGTTTTCCACGCCAAAACCATGCACGCCATCGACGCAAAACAGCACGCGATCGGCCTCGTCGCGGCCCTTGTTGTGCTCGCGCAGCAGCGCGCCAATTTCCGCAATCGGCAGCTTGATACCGCTGCCCGAATGCACCCAGGTCATGGCCAGCACACGGGTGTTGGGCCGCAGGTTGTTTTTGATTGCCTGCAGCACTTCGTCTTTGCTGATGGTTTGCGGGTCTTTGTACAGCGGGATTTCACGCATTAGCGTGGCGTCTTTTTGCTTGCGAAAGCGCAACGCCGAGTAGGTGGAATTGTGCTCGTGAGCACTGGTCAGCAGCTCCTGGCCAGGCTTGATATGGATGCCGCCGTAGATCAGCGCCAAGCCTTCGGTGGTGCTGCCCGTCAGGGCGATTTGCGCCGGTTTTACCCCGAGGTAATTGGCCGCCCAATTGCGCGCGTTGTCTTCATGTTTCCAGATGGCTTCGCTTTCATAATCCACCGCCAGGGCGGGGTTGCGGTCGAACGCGGCGCGAAATTGTTCGATGGCCTGGCGCACCGGCGTGGGGTGCGCGGTGATGAGAAAACTGGCGAAGTGAGCCAGGCTGTAATCCAGCTCAAACAAGGTGCGCAGTTGTGCCC